>NZ_JADMQH010000008.1:0-271343 GCF_015559655.1 Bacteroides sp. 1001136B_160425_E2
AAATGGACATCCATTTCACCCTCAAGCATTTTCTCCAGTACTTGGGCATGCAACTGTTTAAGAAACTTGCTCACATCGGCTTCTGTTTTGAACTGGCTAAGGAACTCCTTGCTTAATACCTCATCAGGCACTACGTGATTCTTTTCTTTCATAATCTTCTTCATTTTGCAAATGTATAAAATAAAAAATACGAGACTCAAACTTGAATCCCGTATTTCCATTTACACAAAATATTTTATAGTGCCTTGAAAATGGAAACGTCTATTGGGAGGTAGAGTATCATCATTTCAATAGTTAATACTAAGCTTCTTGTATGTTAACAACCTATATCTCAAGTATTAATAGTCTATACGTTGGCTATTAATACTTGAGATATAGGTTGTTTGTATTTTTTCTATTAAGAAATCCATTTATTAAAACGGTTCTATATAAAGAAGTAATTATTGAATTACCAATTATCGGATTCGTTACCAACCAGGCCATTTTTTACAGCCTCTTCAATTTTATCCATGATAACATTTGAATATGCGTGAGCCATAACCAATGCCTTCGATGAAGTCTTTTTAGCTTTATGCGCATCTTTTTCTACGAAAGGATAGCATGTTTCAAGTGCCCATTGTTCGTTAGATAGTGTAGGTTTTGTGGAGCCATTGGAAAAAGCAGACATAACGCCACCACCAATTGATTTTTCGACATCATAGCACTGTACAGTATAGGTCACACGAATTTTTTTGTCCTTGATGTCAACTTTTATAATTGGATGCATGCTGACAATATATGCGTTCATTCCGCCTGTATGACCAGCAATACCAGCAACATATCCTTTGCCAATAATAACTCCAGCTTCTTTGTCATTAAGTTGAATGACAGAGTTTGCATCATTAAAAGACTCAACAAACCAATGATTAAGAGTAACATATAATTTCTCTTTTGTTTGTTCTCCACACTCAATGACTTGTGTGTACGTCAAAGAATTGTTTTTATCTAATGATAATTGAGAGCCTATATTGGCTGCTGCGTTTTCCCACTTATCACCAAACTTTTCTTTGGCGTACTTTTCAAGTTCTTCACTGCGCATAAGTTGTGCGCTTACACTAATTGCCATAAATCCAATTAGAATACTGAAAATAATTCTTTTCATACAAAATGTTTTTTTCTTTCCCAGTCCCAAAAAGAAAGATGTTAATAATTATAATGTGTTAGGTTGGAATTGTAAAATTGTAGTTCAAATCCGGAAGATTTGCTGTCATTGATATATGTGATTACATTATTATTTTTGGAATATGCTGTAATTGATACAGAAGAATCAATAGAAAAGAATACTTGTGCTTTCATAACGTTTGTTTTGCTTTTTTTATTTCGTACAAAGTTATTACAAAAAGAAGATAATCGCAAATTTTTGATGAGTATAATTTATGTATATAACTCTTTTTTATTATAGAGAACTAAATTTTCCGTAATACTTATCTTCTCATGTGAATACTAAATTATATAATTTCATATTGGTGTCTGAACTTACTATAATCTTTTGATAGCCGTATGGCTACAATTCTGGCTATAATTCTTTCAAATGACAAGATTGAAGAGTTTATTCAGTATTTTGGAATAGATGCATTTGAATCTGAATATGTTATTTGCCATGCCATTACTACTTCGACTGGATGAATCACGAGTTCTTCAAACGTTTGAGAATGTTTTAATTTTGAACTATTCTTTTTTGTAACGAATGGAAGCTTCGCCTCCACTGTATTCGTTACTTGGTATTCCTGAACTTTGAGGGACTATGCGTAGATATTTGTCTTCCATCCATATAGCTTGTTTTCTTCCATAAGTATACATCTTAGTTGTGATAATAAGAAACAGTTCACATTTTGTTGTGTTTTTGGCATAATCTTCGTTTTTTAGAATAGAATATGTACCTTCGTAAGTAAATTTGGGTGAATGTATATCTGTAAAAGTCCCATCGGAATTAAATATATACTCTTGATCCCAAGCACCATAAGGAATAGCTTCCCACTCGCCACTCCATGTCCTGTCGAAGCGTTGTGCTCCTTTCCAATGCCCTACGATATCCTTCTTCATAGCTTGGTACATCTCTTCTTGATGCGCGAGTGCTTTTTCTTCATCGGTTAGTTTTGATTCGTCATTTTTAGAGCAAGCTGTGAATAACATGGTGAATGTTATTGCTACGAGAAATAAAAGATTTTTCATATTTTATAGTCTTTAGTTGTTTATTGTTTGTTGGATGCAAGTGTACGGAATATTATTAAGATAGCTAGAGATCTGAGAGTAAATATATATATTTTTTTTTGTTTATACGCAGAATGCTGTGAAGCCATCTCTTCTTGTGTATATTTAAAGAAAGAATTCAATTAGATTGTTGCTTCCTGATTACATAATTGAGCAATATTAGTAAAACTATTTCGTAATTAGTTTCAACCCTATTTGAAACACTTCGTTTCAAGGCATGAAACAAAGTGTTTCCAGTAGTGAAACGAAGTGTTTCACGCCGAGAAACTAATAGTTTCATACGGTGAAACTATTTTTGAAACTAATCGCTGTAGGTGAAGAGGCGGTGAGCTTGTTGCCCTTCACCCGCAAACTCTTTATTCATCGAAGATACAGAGAAAAGGTGAAAGAGGAAGTGGAAAGATTGAAAATAAATATCCAGTGGCAAATTTTATTCGATTCTGTAATGATTCGGTACTGTATTAGAAATGTATATACTCACTGTATCGGATATGGAATGGAAAATGGCAATATATCTTACAAGGAAGTCTTGTTCCGGTGCTACACCGGCAAATAAAGCAATACGGCATCACTGACTTTTGATACCGTTTGTAGGATATATAGATCCAACGTATTGGGTATATAGCTCCAATAGTTCAAGGATTAGTGCTTGACAACTAGGATATTAACTCCTTGATAGTAGATATTGTATAAGTATATCCGGATTAGCTATAATGATATTGGTTTTAGTTCAAGGGATGTTTTACAAAGACAAGGTGAAACCGATAATGTTCTGTTTCACCTGCATTTCCCCCTTGCTTTCACCCGCTATTGCCTTATTCATCGGTATTTCGAGAATTAGGTGGAATTGATGAACCGCATTATATTATAGTTACATTTTTGATGCCTAATTTATAAGGAAGGTAAGTTGCACAGTATTTCGTTACCGAATGATTCCATGATTCTTCTATTTTATCAAATTCGTGACTCTAACGTAAGTGTCACGGATTCAAAGAAAGCTTTTCTTTTGAGTGTTGCCTTTGATTCTATCCGGTTGGCTGTGGATTTGAAGAACGATTATGCCGAGATAAAAGGGTTCACAGTGCGTAATATGCAATACATGGTGCAGTTCTTCAACGAATATAATCAAGAACTTACAATGGTGAAAGGGGCTGTTGCTATCGGCAAACTCAATTTCTATTGTTCTGCCGTGGATGATATTCTTTGCCGTGAGGGTGATAACCGGACTATCGGACTGCTACTTTGTAAGAGTGAAGACCGCATCAAGGCTGAATATGCCTTACGCGACATTCAGAAGCCTATCGGCATCTCTGACTATGAGTTAGGGCAAGCCTTGCCGAAAGACTTCCGGGGTAGCTTGCCCACGATTGAAGAAATTGAAAAAGAGTTGGAGGCAAAATGAAAAAAATACTTATCCTAATTTTATGTTGTGTATTGTGAGATGTAGACTCTGAAAATCGACCATTTTTAGAAAACGACACTAATGGAATTGCAAGAACCATTAAAGTTGACAAGAGAATTTAATACCAAATAATTTATAAAACAACGTTTATATACCAAATAATCATATGCAAATATCAGCCCCTAAATCAACAGAAAAAGCTTTAGAAAAATTGCTTGATAAAATGTATATCAGCAATGTAAGTAAACGCTTGAGAGAACTCAATCAACCCAATGATATTGATAGGAAAAGATGGATTTGGGAGTTGCTGTAAAATGCAAAAGATACAATAACAAACAACCCGAATAGAGATAACATTAAAGCTCGAATCCTTATTGATGGCGGCCTGGTTAAGTTTCAGCATGATGGCGACCCATACCACCAGACCACATATATCTATCATGTCAATTCAGAATCGGGGCGTCGTGCAGTATAATTAGGCAAGGAGAATTTCAAAGAAAACATTGCGCAAACTCTATTATTCTGCAAAGAATTGTCTTCTGTAGAGTTAATAGACAATGGCGAAAGAACATCAATTGAACGTATAACAGATACTCCAATTACAGACGAACTTCATCAAACTTAGTTTAGAATTATTGCTGGTGATACATTATAAAAATAGGTTGCGGTGCTTTTCATAAGTCAGGTATTGAACATATAGTCCTCCCAGATAAGCCTGGTATAATAATAGATGGTGGAGCATTTGACCAATGTCCAAATTTAAAAAAAACTTCATTCCGGAAGGTTATGATATAAGTATAACATCTGGGTTATTCAGTTCTTGTGAAGCTTTGATAGAAGTGACAATTGGAGAGGGAGTTACTACAATACCGTCAAGTTGTTTTGATAGGTGTATTGCTTTGAAAAAGGTTATATTACCATCTACCATATCTATGATCCAAACGAATATATTATTTAATGATTATTCAATGGAAACCCTTGCTGTTAAAGCTGTAGTACCTCCAACAGTAGAAGGTAGTGATTTTGGATATAACTTTAGTAATGCATGTAAGATATATGTGCCTGATACTTCCGTGAATATTTATAAAGACAATAGCTGGTGGTCTCAATATGCAAGTAGAATACATCCTTTGTCAATGTTGTCAAAAGATTAGAAATGTAGATACAAGAAAATCGCCCTGCTTTTATTAAGTGGGGCGATTATTTATTGGGCGTGGATGCACGCATTTTGATTTCCGCGTCCAACACGATTGAATGATTGGGAGATGCCGGATTCTTTATTTTTTCTAAAATAAGTTCGGCAGCTTTTTTCCCCATTTGGTACAAAGGCGGTTCTACTGTAGTTAATTTGGGATAGACTATGTTGGAAAGTTCAGTTCCTGAAAAACTGGCTACGGCGATTTCTTCGGGTATTTTTTTTCCAAGTTCCCTCAATCTGTTCATAGCTCCAATCGCCAATGTTTCCGTAAAAGCGAAAATTGCATTAAAAGGAATATTTCTTTCCACTAATATATCCGCTGCTTTTTTCCCTTCCTCAAAAGTCATACCCGTTTTTATCAACATATTATTCTTATCAAAAGGAATCCCGAATTTAGCCAAAGCGTCTTTGTATCCTCTGACACGTTCTATGGAGTTGTAAATATCGTCCGGTCCCTGTATATGAACAATCTGTTTGCGTCCGCTTCGGATCAGACTTTCTACGAGAAAGAATGACTTCATATAATCGTCCACTATTACTTGCGGGACTTCAAGTCCATAGGGAATGCGATCGTAAAACACCATGGGCATTCCCGCTTGCTGTAAACGAGCATATTCCTCCTTATTCCTTTTATAACTGCAAAGGCAGATGATGATGCCATCCACCATGAATCCTTCCATCAGTTGCAGGTTTTCTTTCTCTTTTTCCGGATCTCCTCCCGACTCTGCAATAATCACCTTTATATTCTTGGTGTGAAGCACTTCTTGTATTCCGTTTATTACTCGTGAAGCAAATGGCGTAACCATTTCAGGCACTATCACTCCCACGGTATTAGTATGTCCGTATTTAAGGTTGATTGCTACAGGGTTTGGTCTATATCCCAATCTTTTAGCCGCTTCTATTACCTTTTCTTTTGTTTCTTTACGGATATTCTTGTCATCCCCCAATGCACGAGATACAGTGGAGACGGATATTGACAAATGTCGAGCGATGTCTTTTATGGTTATATACTTCATGCTGAATGATTGTTTAAATCAAAGCAAAGATATTGATTTCAAACAATAAATCCTAATATTGGAGTAAAATACGAATCCCATTTGCTTTTGTGCAATGCTTTTGTAACGTTTGCAGATTTTGGGAACGTTCCCGCAATCGTTTGCAGGCAAAAGAGTTAGGAAAAAACTTTTTTTCAAGCTCTCATTCTTTATCTTTGCTACATCAACGTGATGTCGAACTAAAGAAAAAGAACTATGAAAACACACCTCTTTTCTTGTAAGTGCGGTCGAAAGCACATCAAAGTTTACTATCTATTTGAACCGGTAATAATTAAGATATATGAGTGATTTTAAGGCGATTCATTTTGAATTTAGCACCAACGTTTAAATGAAAGGATAAAAAAACGGTCATGGACAAGAATGTACGAAGTATAGAAATTTCGAAACGGGTTCCAATTGTGGGCAACTATGATGTAGTTGTCTGCGGTGGCGGACCTGCTGGTTTCATAGCGGCCATTGCGGCGGCTCGCAGTGGTGCGAAAACTGCTGTTGTGGAACAATATGGTTTTTTAGGTGGAATGGCTACAATGGGGCTTGTTACTCCTTTGAGTGTATTCACCTATAATAATGAAAAGGTGATAGGCGGTATTCCATGGGAGTTTATCGAACGGCTGGAGAAGATGGGAGGCTGTATCATTGAGAAACCTCTTGGCAACGTAGCTTTTGATCCGGAGCTTTACAAGCTTTTATGCCAGCAAATGATGCTGGAAGCCGGCGTGGATATGTATATGCATTCTTACTTAAGCGGTTGTCAGGCAAAAGACGGCAAAATATCCTGTATCCTCTTTGAGAATAAGAATGGGACAGAGGCCATCAGTGCCGATATGTATATCGACTGCACTGGGGATGGTGACCTTGCCGCTATGGCGGGTGTTCCGATGCAAACAGATGAGTGTAAACCTCTGCAACCTCTTTCTACCTATTTTATATTAGGAGGCGTGGATACAGATTCGCCCATGATAATTGATGCCATGCACCATAATAAACAAGGGCAGAATTGTCATTGCATTGCAGTTCGTGAGAAACTTTTGGCAATGAAAGAGGAGCTTGGCATCCCCGAGTTCGGAGGTCCTTGGTTTTGCACCACTCTTCGTCCGGGTGAAGTAACTGTTAATATGACCCGTACTGCAGGAAATGCCATCGATAATAGAAATTTTACTGCAGCGGAATGTCGCTTACGGGAAGATGTATTTAAAATAGCACGAATCTTTAAAGAGAACTTTGATGAGTTTAAAAACAGCTATGTGACGACAGTCGCCGTACATGCCGGTATTCGTGAGACACGCCGTATCAGAGGTGTACATACCATTACAGCAGAAGAATATGTGAATGCTTATAAATATCCTGATAGCATATCACGAGGCGCACATCCTATAGATATCCATGTCGCAGCAGGTGCGGAACAGAGCGTAACTTTCCTTAAAAAAGCGGCGTATGTACCTTATCGCGCTCTTATAGCTGAAGATTTTCCGAATCTGCTCGTAGCAGGACGCTGTATTAGTGCCGATAAGACTTCCTTTGCGTCACTTCGCGTTCAGGCAAGTTGTATGGGGGTAGGACAAGCCGCAGGAGTGGCAGCCGTACAATGTATAAAGGCAGGTGTGACAGTACAAAAGGCTGATATTCACAATCTCATAGAGGAATTAAAGAAACTTGGAGCAATTATATAAAGAATATGGAACGATTAGATTATATTATTATTTTACTCTACTTTCTCGGATTGATTGCCGTGAGTGTTGTGATGTCCCGGAAAATCAAAAACTCCGAAGATATGTTTATTGCCGGACGAAATTCTTCGTGGTGGCTGTCGGGAGTCTCTTCCTACATGACCATCTTTTCGGCAAGTACTTTTGTCGTTTGGGGAGGTGTCGCTTATAAATCGGGACTTGTTGCAGTAGTTGTTGCACTTTGTCTTGGTTTAGCATCGTTTATTGTCGGTAAATGGATCTCGGGCAAATGGCGGGAGCTACGTATTAAATCGCCGGGAGAGTTTCTCACCATCCGGTTCGGACACCGCACAGTGAGTTTTTACACGATTTCAGGAATTGTAGCCCGTGCGGTGCATACGGCAGTGTCTCTGTATGCGGTAGCGGTTGTGATGTGTGCGTTAATCAAAGTAGATGGTGGCAGTATTTTGGCAAGTACAGGTATGGTGGGCGATTCACCGATGGGGTACCTTAGTATTTGGTGGGCGCTTCTCATTCTTGGTGCCATCGCTCTTGGATACACCATTGCCGGAGGATTTCTTGCGGTACTAATGACTGATGTTATTCAGTTCGGAGTACTTCTGACCGTGGTTGTATTTATGATACCTCTTTCATTTAACGCAGTTGGAGGCGTAAGTGTATTTATCGATAAGGCAAATGAGATACCGGGATTCTTCTCGGGTACATCTCCAACCTATACATGGGGGTGGCTTTTACTGTGGGTATTTCTCAATGTGTCCATGATTGGCGGCGATTGGCCGTTTGTACAGCGATACATAAGCGTACCTACTACAAGAGACGCGAAAAAGAGTACTTATTTAATAGGAATTCTTTATCTCGCCACTCCTCTCATCTGGTATCTTCCTACCATGATTTATCGTGTGATGGAACCCGGACTTGCGCTTGATTTGGATGCAACTACAATGACTTTCAACGGTGAACACGCTTATGTGAATATGAGCAAACTCGTGCTCATGAAAGGAATGGTCGGCATGATGTTGGCAGCGATGCTATCGGCCACATTGAGCAATGTTTCGGGTATTTTGAATGTATATGCCAATGTATATACCTATGATATTTGGGGACACAAAGAGAAAAACCGTCAGGCAGATGAGAAAAAGCGTATAAAGGTAGGACGTCTCTTCACATTTGCCTTTGGACTTGTGATTATCGCTTTGTCAATGCTCATTCCGTTTGCCGGAGGTGCCGAAAAGGTGGTAGTAACCCTTCTTACTATGGTGATGTGTCCTTTATATATTCCGTCGATATGGGGACTGTTCTCAAAGCGGCTGACAGGCAACCAACTTATTACCGCAATGATTCTTACTTGGTTCGTTGGTATTATGGCTCGTATCATAATTCCCGCCTCCGTTATTAGTCCAAGCCTTATAGAGTCTGTTTCCGGTTGTGTACTTCCCGTACTTATCCTTGCAATAATGGAAGTTTGGTCGGCACATAAAAAGTATGAGGACAATGGTTATCAAGCCATTTGTGAATATACTGATCCTGAAGCTGATCGCGAACCGACATTAAAAGAGAAGAAAGCGGTATTAATTTATTCGCATTTGGCCGTTAACTGCTTCTGTATCACCATTGGTGTCGTTGCGCTTTTGCTGATTGGTCTGCTTATTGTTGGCGATCCGAAGACGCTTGCGGTCAAAGGAATCGTAATAGGAAGCATCGTACTGATGGTTGCCATGATACTTGCTTATGTGATATACAGAATTATATATGCAAGACGTCTGAAAAATGTCTAGCTAGTCAATTATTAATAACCCTAAATACTAATCAAATGAATCTAAAGATGTTATTGTTTGCAAGTGTGTCGCTTGTGCTTTTTGCATCTTGTCATACCTCGGATGATCCGTATATGACACTCGCGACAAAGACACTTGATGTAGAAGCAGAAGGTGGGCTTTTCACCGTTGATCTTTCATCAAATGTCTATTACAGAGTCAATAACGATTGCCAGATCGATGGAAGTGATAGCCATTGGGCAGTTGTTGATTCGTATGAGACACAAGGTGAGATTACTAAATTTACAATCAAAGTCTCTGAAAATTCGTCGACTAGTTCACGTGTCGGTGCCATTCGTTTCATTGGCGATGATGTAACTCCTCTAAAGCTGGTTATTACCCAAAAGATGATTGTTCCTAAAGGCATCAGTCCTATAACCGAATCGGTCGACGCAACTACAACGGAATCTTCGTTCAAAGTCTTCGGTGATAAGGAGTGGAATGCTGTATGTACAGATGCAGATGTGACCGTTTCTCCTGCAAATGGGTTAGGTGAATGTGATATTAAACTTACTTTCCCGGAGAACAAGACATTTGCCAAACGGACAATTAAAGTAACAGTAACCATCCAGGATGATACGGACTATACCTATACTCTTGTACAAGATGCTTTCTCGGGCATTTTGGCTGATTGGGACTTGAATAGTTTAACTGCCAACACAAGTGGAACATTTGTTGATGATGAGGCACAATCGGTATTCCCGGGAGCCAATGGCAAGTATCTTGCTCCAAGTGCCGGAAGTGGTAAAATTGAGTATTGGGCATGTGACCGGACTGGTTATGTAGCGCAGAATGCCGTATGCAGCCGTGCTGTAGGTAGTAAGGGTGACCCGTATGTATCAGGAGCTATTCCCGGTGATTATTGGTATGTCTATGGGGATATGAAAGGTACGACCATTCCTGCCGGTACCAAGATACACTTCTATTTTGTGACCAAATTAGGAACGATGTGTTCCAACTACTGGATGATCGAGTTCAAGGATGGAGAAGAATGGAAACCGGCTCTTCCGACTTCGACTCTTCAGGAAAGTGCGACAGAGACACTGTCGGGTGCACCTATTAATTACTCGGCAACTATTACCTACAACTTTGCGGGAATGTTGCTCGATACCAGCAACAATGGTGCATATATCCCTGCCGAAGGAATATTTACCACGACTAAAGATATGGACGAGATTGTGTTAAGATTTGGACAGGCAGGCCGTTTATGTCTTAATGGCGCCAAATTCGCTGGAAAGTATATAGACTGGACACATGCAAGCGGCCAGACACGTTTTTCAGCGCAACATCCGAGTAACCCTGAAACAGGTGAGGCAATCAAAGAGTATAACGAACATGTATTGCTTGAAATCGTAGAATAAATAGTATGAAAAAAAGTATATTAAGCCTGTTATTGGCATGTTTCCTGCAAATCAATCTGGCTTTTGCACAGAATGTAATGAAGGGTGTCGTTAGCGATGCCAATGGTCCTCTTGTCGGAGTGGTGATCCACGATAAAGACAATGGAAAAGGTACTACCTCCGATATGTCGGGAAAGTATGCGCTCAATGGCGCAGAATCAGGGCATACAATAGAATTCCGTTATCTTGGTTATGTGACCGAGACTGTGGTATGGGATGGTAAAAGTGTAGTAAATATGAAACTTAAAGAGGATGCTGTACAACTTGAAGAGACGGTTGTTATCGGCTATGGATCTGTAAAAAAGAAAGATCTTACAGGTGCGGTCGGGGTAATCAACAGTTCGCTTATCGAGAAACAGAGTACTTCTCAACTTTCACAATCTTTGCAAGGACTGATTCCGGGACTGACGGTTACCCGTTCGAGCAGTATGCCGGGAGCGAGTGCTACGGTTCAGGTACGTGGTGTGACAACAATGTCTGATTCGAGTCCGCTTATCCTTGTCGATGGTATGATGGTCAGTAGTCTCGATAATATAGCAAGCGAGGATGTACAGCAGATTACTGTACTTAAAGATGCGGCTTCTGCATCCATCTATGGTGCCCGTGCAGCTGCCGGTGTTATCTTGATAACAACGAAGGAGGCAACCGAGGGACAACTTTCGATCGGTTATAACGGAGAGATTTCGTTGTCTTCTCCTACCGAATTTCCGAAATTCCTGACCGACCCTTATCACTACATGACAATGTATAATGAATGGTCGTGGAATGATGCCGGTAATCCTGCGGGAGGCGAGTTTGCCAACTATTCACAGGATTACATCAACAACTATGCTAACAACAATAGGTATGATCCCATTCAATATCCTATCTATGATTGGAAAGACGCCATTCTTTCGAGTACCGCTATGCGCCATAAGCACAACTTGACAATGACGTATGGCAACAAGGTAATCAAGAGCCACACTTCCGCTACCTACGAAAATGCCGACGCTGTCTATAAAGGTTCAAACCACGAAAGAATCTCTATCCGTTCGCGTAATAATCTGAAGATTAGTGATAAACTTTCCGGTTCTATTGATTTCTCGGTACGTTATGCTACGAAAAATGACCCGACTTCCGGTAGTCCGATTCGTGCAGCTTATATGTATCCTTCCATTTATTTAGGACTTTATCCGGATGGTCGTGTTGGCCCCGGTAAAGACGGCAGCCTTAGCAATACGCTTGCCGCCTTATTGGAAGGCGGAGAGAAGAAGACCGTATCCAACACAATGACCGGTAAATTCTCGTTGAGCTATAAGCCCATAAAAGATTTGACCCTTACTGCCAATCTGACTCCTACCGTCGGAACTGTTTCGATCAAGGAGATGAAGAAAGCCATACCTGTTTACGATGCATACGAAACCGATGTTATGCTGGGATATGTTTCGGGGTATACTTCTAATTCGCTAAGTGAAGAACGCCGTAACATCAAATCATTAGAGAAACAATTCATCGCTACATACGACAAGACCTTCAGCAAGGTACATAACTTCAATGCCATGGTCGGTTATGAAGATTATAGTTATACGTATGAAACGATGTCGGGATCGACAAACGATATGTCTTTGTCTTCTTTCCCTTATCTTGATTTGGCGAACAAGAATGCCCTTGCCGTAGCCGGTAATTCTTATCAGAATGCATACCGTTCATTTTTTGGCCGTGTCATGTATAATTACGACAGCCGTTACTATCTCCAGATTAATGCTCGTGAAGACGGATCTTCACGTTTTCACAAGGATCACCGTTGGGGATTCTTTCCGTCCGCATCGGTGGGTTGGGTAATCTCTAATGAGAAATTCATGCAAAACATAACCCCGATAAGTTATCTGAAGTTCCGTGCTTCTATCGGTACTCTCGGTAACGAGCGGATTGGAAATTATCCTTATCAGACATACATTTCATTCAATAATGCCATTATGTATGACAGTGCAGGTTCTACGCCCCAATCCTCAATGTCCGCCGCGCAACAGGATTATGCGTATGAGAATATCCATTGGGAGAAAACACAGAGCTGGGATATAGGTGTGGATGCCGCTTTCTTTAACAATCGTCTTGACTTTAGCGCAGACTATTATTATAAGAAGACAACAGATATGCTCTTGTCGGTAGCAATCCCGTCGTTTACAGGTTATTCGGCACCTGACAGGAATGTCGGTAAAATGCACACTCGCGGTTGGGAAGTGAAACTCGGCTGGTCTGACCGTATCGGAGATGTAAGTTATGCGGTAAGTTTTAATGTCTCTGATTACAAGTCTATAATAGATAACCTTAACGGCAAGCAGCAGTTTAACAGTGATGGTACCATTATTACTGAAGGTGCAGAATATAACTCATGGTATGGATATAAGACTGCAGGTTTGTTCCAGACCGCAGAGGAAGTCAGTGAAAGTGCTTTGCTTTCGGCTTCTACCAAACCGGGTGATGTGAAATATGTAGATGTCAGCGGTCCGGATGGCACTCCTGAAGGAATTATCAATGAGACATACGACCGTGTAGTGCTTGGCAGCTCATTGCCACATTATCTATACGGAGGTTCTATTAGTTTGGGCTGGAAAGGTCTCTCTTTCTCCCTACTCTTCAATGGTGTCGGGAAACAACTTTCACGCCTCACCGAAAGTATGATTCGCCCCATGCAGGGACAATGGCTTCCGGCTCCGTCAGTCCTTCTGAACGACAATGGCAGCCGTAATTATTGGAGTGTGTACAACACTGCAGAGCAGAACGCAGCAGCCAGCTATCCCCGTTTGAGTCATCAGGGCGGTGAATACAACAACTACAAAATGTCGGATTACTGGCTCAAGAGTAGTGCCTATATGCGTATAAAGAATATCAACGTTGGCTATACAGTTCCTAAGAAAATCGTCTCTAAAGTCGGAATCAAGGGACTTCGGGTGTACGTCAATATCGATGATCCATACTGCTTTGATAGTTATCTTTCGGGATGGGACCCTGAAGCAGGCGCTTCTACCTATATCACACGCACTTATACGTTTGGAGTGGATATCAAATTCTAATGGAGTATGAAAAAATTACATAATATGAAAAAAATACATGTATTGATTTGCATGATAGCTCTTCTATCTGTAACTTCTTGTGTGAACCTCGATCTGAATCCTCCTTCAGCTGCATCCAGCGAAAACTGGTTCTCGTCACCGGAGGAAGTTCGAATCTCATTGAACGATTTTTATCGCAGTACTTTCTTTGTTATAGAAGAAGGTTGGACGCTGGACCGTAATACGGATGACTGGGCGCAACGAACCAACATTTATACTATTGCGGCAGGTTCACTGAATGCGTCTTCTACAAGTAATCCTAACATCAAGACTGTTTGGAGTTACACGTATAAGAACATTAGTCGTGCCAACCGGATTTTGGAGGCACTCGACAAACTTGAAGGCAAATATTCCACCACTGAACTGAATACACTTCGTGCCGAAGCCCGTTTTTTCAGGGCGTTTGCTTATTCACGTTTGATTACTCTTTGGGGAGATGTTCCTTTCTACCTGACTTCGATTACTCCGGAGGAAGCATTTGAGATGGGACGTACCGACAAAGCTGTCGTTCTGAAACAAATTTATGAAGATTATGACTATGCCGCAGAAAATTTGCCGGCCGCAAATAATAATAGCGGCGCCACCCGTGTGGACAAAGGAACGGCTTATGCTTACAAGGCTCGTACCGCTCTCTATCAACACGACTACGGGACTGCCGCAAAGGCTGCGCAAGACTGTATGGATCTGGAAGTATATGACTTAGCCCCTGATTATGGAGAACTTTTCCGCGACAAGACAAGAGGAAGCAAAGAAGTTATCTTCTCTGTTGCTCACTCAAGCGACCTTGAGTTGGATGAAGACGGTAAACCTACTACACAGGCTATCGGTTCCTTTATTGCCCGTTCGGCAGGCGGTACACATAATGCACAACCTTCGTGGGAACTTCTTGCTGTCTACGAAATGACGAATGGCAAGACGATTGATGAACCGGGCAGTGGCTTTGACCCTCACGATCCATTTGCCAACCGTGATCCCCGTTGCCTGGAAACATTTGCAGCTCCCGGCAGCCGTATCTATGGTATTGAGTGGAATCCTGCGCCAAACGCACTCGAAGTAATGGATTATACGCAAAATCGCATGATTACAAACAAAGATTCCAAAGGCGGTTTGGATGCATCCAACTGCGCTTACAATGGTTGTTGTCTGCGCAAAGGCGCACAAGAGTCATGGCGTACTACTTTGTATAACGACAACCCCGTCATTCTCATGCGTTATGCAGATGTCTTGTTGATGTATGCCGAAGCTAAGATTGAGTTGGGAGATATTGACGCTACTGTTCTTGCTTGCATCAACGATGTCCGCGCCCGTGCTTATGGCACCACCCGTACACAAACCAACGACTATCCGTCCATTACGACAACCGATCAGACAGCATTGCGCAAAGTGCTCCGTCGTGAGCGTCGTGTGGAGTTTGCATGGGAAAATCTGCGTTATTTCGACTTGCTTCGTTGGCATCAGTTTGAGAATGCTTTCGGACACAATATGTACGGATTTACCCGTACAGCCAACAGGGCAAAGGAATACTTTGCGGCAGGCAACTGGTTTTGGCCGGAGACTCCGACATTTGACAAAGACGGATTTCCTTCTTTTGAAGCGATGGCCGACGGAACCTATATCGTCCAGCATGGTGAACGTAAGTATGATGAGAAGATTTATTTATGGCCATTGCCAAGTGATGATGTATTGATAATGAATGGAAAACTTGTTCAAAATCCAGGGTACTAACTTTATTAAATAAATGATATTATGAGCATTGGAGAAATTTTATTGCACAGTCGCTATCAACCATTGAAAAGGGTGTTGAGCTATGATGTATTCAACACCGGCTTTAACGGCTGGATGACATTGATGCCTAACTTTACGGAATATCCCGATTTTGATGTTCCCAAGACATTGGTCAATAAAGACCAGTGGCCACCGGTCATGCTTAGTTCCGCTACTTTCAGGTATCCGGGCACTCACGGGGCAATGTCCGGCACTTACTCTCTTAAACTTTCGACAAGACCTGTTGCCGCTCCTTATACGGAGATTCCGGCGGAAGGCTGTCTGGGACATGCCATTAAGCGGCTGTCGTTCTCTCGTCCGGGCTGCAAATATTTGCAGATAGAATGTTGGTTTACATACACGGCGGAGCAGGATGTGGTGGATGGCGGTGACCGTCCACAACCGGGTTTGCATGAGAGTTCCATCCGCGATTTTGGTCTGGGATTCGATGTACAGGAGGGTGGAAAACGCTACCATGTAGGAGTCCGCTATCTCAATGCAGTAGATGGCAAATTAATGCAGAAGTGGCAGTATGAACATTCCAATGAAGACATTACCGACCGTGATTGGGCTTATGGACTTGACGGAGACTGGTGTAAGAGGGGAGTTGATCCCTGGTGGTTCGGCCGCCGTTATCCTAATGGCGACCACGATGGGTTTAAGGATTTGAAAGATGGTCATCAGAAACTCATTTACAATGAGACCGACTGTAAACTCAATTGGCAATACATGCGTCTGAAACTTGACACACAGCTTCGTGAATATGTCGAGTTCCAATGTCAGGATAGAATTTGGGATATGCGTGGCATTGCAGCCGATACCGTTGACGGATATGACCGCATCGACAATCTTATCAATCCTCTTTTCTGGGTGGGTACTGATACCAATCGTCGTGTATTCTTTTATATAGATTCTGTTGTTGTTTCACAAGAATAAAAGGAGGTATGTAATATATGAAAATGTTTAATGATTCCCACCTTGAGGTAAAAAAGTTCTTTAAAGGCACTTTCTTCACTCATCCTTACGAGGCTGGTTGGGCAGATGAGGCTATATTCTTTGTTATGGTTGAGAAAATAGAAGGAGATCCCGTATTCGAAGGTCGTGTACAACTATCGCAAGACGGTATACATTGGGCTGACGATGGTAGTGAGCCTGTAATCTTCAAAGGACTTGGCCAACATATTATAAAGGTAAATTCAAATTTTGGTAATTATATTCGTCTTGCCGTCAGCATTGAAGGCGGAGAGATGTTTTTAAATCTTCATATAGCATGCAAAGGTTAATATTTATACTTAGTCTGTTCATCCTTGCGATTGTAGGATGCAGCTCCAATGAGTCTCACTCATTTTTGATTCGTCCGGATGGAGGTGGAGAAGATGCTGTCACTGAAATAGAGGTAGGTAAAACAATTCCTGCCTGGCAAGAGGGTATGATGGATATTCATTTCATCAATACGACTACCGGTGAAAGCATGTTTGTAATATTCCCGGATGGTACGCAAATGCTTATCGATGCCGCAAGTTCGAGTGTTACGACCAACTCTAATAGTAATACGACCAACACCGGTATCCGTAGTCGTTGGGATCCGACTCTGACTTCTACCCGTGGTTCACAGATTATAACTGACTACATCCGTAAGTGTATGGTATGGACAGGTAACAGTACGATTGATTATGCAGTACTTACACACTTCCATAATGACCACTTCGGCGGTTATACTTCCTCCTTGCCGAAATCTTCCAACTCCAGCACTTATTCGTTGATAGGTTTTGCCGAGATTTTCGACAATTTCAAGATTGGTACGCTTCTCGATCGTGGCTATCCCGATTATAACTATCCGTTCGACATGGCAACCATGGCAGACAATGCTCCAAGTTGTAGTAACTATATCAATGCAGTGAAATGGCATGTCGCCAATAAAAAGTTTGATGCTGCGATATTCAAAGCAGGGGCGAATAATCAGATCGTTCAAAAGTATAATCCTGTGAAGTATCCTACTGCAAAGGTGCAAAACGTGGCAGTGAATGGAGAGATCTGGACTGGTTCGGGCACTACCACAAAGAAAACATTCCCTGAACTCTCGGAGATTTCATACGAAAACAGCAAGAACATTACCTCCAGTGACAATTGTCCGCCGGAGAACATAACCAGTTGTGTGATGAAAGTTTCGTATGGCAATTTTGATTTCTTTGCCGGAGGCGATCTTCAGTATAACGGACGTTCGAGTCATGCGTGGAAAGATGCCGAACTGCCTTGTGCAAAAGCGGTAGGTCAGGTGGAACTGATGAAAGCCGATCATCATGGAACGAGCAACACCAATCAGGCGGATGCTCTGAAAGCACTCAATCCACAAACGATTGTTGTCAATTCGTGGGTAGATTGTCATCCCCGTACCGATATACTGAATTTGATGGAGACAACACTCCCTGCATGTGATATATTTATCACTAACTTTTGGCAGGGCGATCGTCCCAGCGGAGTAGACGACCGGGTAACGGCGGAAGAGGCTGCGAGAGTAAAGGGATATGATGGACATATTGTAGTTCGTGTGACCGACGGAGGAAACAAATACAGAGTTGTGACGATCACCGATTCTGACGGAGCAATGACCGTTAAGACTATTTCCGGTCCATATACAAGCAGATAATGAATACAAAATACTATGATGTAATAGTAGCAGGTGCAGGTCCTGCCGGGATATGTGCGGCTGTAGCCGCCGCCCGGCAAGGAGCACGTGTTGCTCTTATCGAAAGATACGGAGTCATCGGAGGTAACCTGACCGCCGGGTATGTCGGCCCTATTCTCGGTAGTGTAAGCAAGAACACGATGCGCGATGAGGTTTGTGCTATTCTTGGCGTCAAAGACAATGACTGGATTGGCGAACATGGAAATGCTCACGATTTCGAAGAGGCAAAACTTACATTGGCAGAATTTGTCGCCAGGGAAAAGAACGTCGATGTCTTTTTGCAATGTTGTGTGTCGGATGTTATTCGTGACGGAAAGGTGGTAAAAGGCATTAAGTGTGCAAGTAACGAGGGGACGCTCTGTTTTGAAGCCGCGGTTACGATCGACTGTACCGGTGATGCCGTGGTATCTTTTCTTGCCGGTGCAAAAATAGAAAAAGGACGTGCTGACGGACTCATGCAACCTGTAACCCTTGAATACACCATTGACGGAGTAGATGAATCGAAAGGGATTATCTGTATAGGAGATGTAGACAATGTCCAACTGAATGGCGAGTGTTTTCTTGATTGGTGCAAAAAGAAAGCCGATGAGGGCAAACTTCCCCGGATGCTTGCTGCCGTGCGTTTGCATCCGTCAGTCAGACCGGGTTGCCGTCAGGTAAATACGACACAAGTCAATAGGGTGGATATTACTTCGGTAAGCTCTATTTTCGCCGCTGATCTTGAACTTAGGCAACAGATACGTCTCCTGACTCAATTCTTGAAAGAAAATTTGCCGGGTTACGAAAACTGTAGAGTGATCGGAAGTGGTACAACAACCGGAGTGCGCGAAAGCCGCAGAGTGATGGGGGACTATGTGATCGATGCCGATGAGATGGCGGAAGGCTGTCGTTTTGCCGATGTGGTAGTACATAAGGCATTGTTCATTGTCGATATACATAATCCTGACGGAGCCGGACAGGCAGAACCGACCATACAATATTGCAAACCATACGATTTGCCGTATCGTTGTTTTCTTCCGTTGGGCTTGGAAGGGCTTCTTGTGGCGGGACGGTGCATATCGGGTACTCACAGAGCTCACGCTTCATATCGTGTCATGAGTATTTGCATGGCGATGGGAGAGGCCGTTGGCATTGCCGCTGCCATGAGTGCGTTGCAGCATTGTACTCCGCGGGCTCTCGATGTAGGAGAGTTGCAGAAACGGCTTGAATCGTTAGGCGTAGAGCTGTTTGATTAACGTAAAACATAATCATACTTTAAATTTATAGAGCATACTTATGAAGAAAATATATTTGTCTGTCGTGTGCCTATTGATCTCTATTCCCCTTATCGCGCAGTTATATGTAGAGCCGGAGAAGGAGGTAGAATGCTCTGTCTTCCTGACAAAGGAAGGACGGGGGCGAGCACAGCAAGGACTTGAAATATGGGATGATTACATATTCTCGTGCGAGGATGGAGGACACGTGAATATCTATGATTTCAAAAGTGCTGATCCGAAACCTGTGGCAGGCTTTGAGTTGGCGTCCTCCCATCCGGACAACCATGTAAATAATGTATGCTTTGGCGTCGAGACAAAACGCGGAGCATCGTTTCCTCTCTTGTATATTACAAACGGGAAGGTAGGAAGCGAGTTGGAATGGTTGTGTTTTGTGGAGAGTATCACCCGTCGTGGAAAACGTTTTAGCAGCGAAATCGTACAGACAATTGAACTCGATGGTTCGAAGTGGGCGGAGAAAGGATATGTCTCTATCTTCGGCGCACCAAGTTGGCTGGTCGATCGGGAGCGAGGATTTATATGGATATTCTCGGCGCGTAAACGCACTGTGGCGAAGGTGACAAAGCATGCATGGGAAAACCAGTATGTTGCCACCAAATTCCGTATACCGTCATTGAGTGAGGGCGCAAAGGTGCGCCTCGACGAAAATGACATTCTCGATCAGGTGGTGTTCCCCTATGATGTGTGGTTCACACAAGCGGGCTGTATGCATGATGGCAAAATCTATTTTTGCTTCGGAGTTGGGAAACAGGATGACAACCGTCCTTCCTGCATTCGGGTGTACGATACTGATAGGCGGACAATTGCTGCCCGATACAATGTGCAGGAACAGGTTATTTACGAACCGGAAGATATTGTGGTCAAAGATGGAGTTATGTATGTCAATACCAATACAAATGCGAAAAAGACGTCCGATCTTCCTTGCATATTCAAACTCTCTCTTCCGAAAGAAAAGCCGATGGCCGAAAATCCTCTCGACGAGATACGCCGAGACCCGGAACGTGCGGGCGGAGTGTATTATGTGACCGATCTTTCACATCCGGTTACGCCGGCACCCAAAGGATATAAGCCTTTCTATATAAATGGCTATTTCCGTCACGGAGCGCGTCAGATAGACGATGCGGTGACTTATCCTGCCATATACGGCGTATTGGAGAAAGCTCATACCACAAACAACCTTACCAATTTTGGGAAAGCACTGTACGAACGTCTTGAACCGTTCAAGAAGAATGTGTTTTACAAAGAAGGCGATCTGACACAAATCGGTTATCGTCAGACAAGGGAAATAGGCCGGAGGATGGTACAAAACTATCCGGAAGTATTTGAAGGTCATCCCTATTTGAAGACTAACGCAACGAATGTGCTTCGGGTGGCGGCTACCATGCAATCTGTAAATTCGGGGATTTTGTCGTTGCGTCCCGGACTTGAATGGGCAGAGATAGACAACTCCCGTTCGTTCCTTACCATGCTGAATCCTTATGGCAACGTATGTCCCGACAGGAGTTCGCTTGATAAGTATATACTTGGTAAAGAAAACAGTTGGTATAAAAAATATCGTTCATATATAGATGAAAAGTTGGATGTGGATGCTTTTTTTACAAGACTGTTTATAGACATTGCACAAATAGAAAGTGAGTATGACAAGTACGACCTGATCCACCGCTTCTGGTTAATGGCGTCGCTTATGCAATGCCTTGATCGCCAAGTGCCTATATGGGACCTTTTTACAGAAGAGGAAATATTGGCTTGGGCGGAAATTGAGAACTATAAGTATTTTGCGCAGAAAGGTCCTGAACCGGTCTCTCACGGGCGTAGTTGGGGACTTGCGTCACGCACGTTACGCCATTTATTAGATGAGTCTGCCGAAGATCTGGTTCGCAAGCGTCATGGTATTAATCTCAACTTCGGACATGATGGCGTTCTTATGGCCATCTTGACAAATCTGCAAGCCGGGACGTGGGCGCGTGAAGCCAGTAATTCCAAAGAAGCGTTGCGGAGTTGGAAGTATTGGGATATTCCGATGGGTGCGAATCTTCAGATGGTATTTTATCAATCGGAAGATAATCCGGACGTTTTAGTTAAGTTTATGCTGAATGAAAAAGACCTCCGATTGCCGTTGGAAGCGGTTGAAGCATCTTATTACAAATGGAATGAGGTTTATAAATTCTATATAGAACATTGCGACAAGGTGGAAAAATCACTTGCCGAAACATTGAAATTATCGTATGAAGACTTTTAATTATAATCGTGCTGAAATAAAGGCTGGAATAGTACATTTCGGCGTTGGAAACTTCCATCGAGCACATCTTGAAGCTTACACAAATCTTTTACTTGAAGATCCGGCACAAAGATGCTGGGGAGTATTCGGAGCCATGATTATGCCTACGGACGGGGTATTGTTCAACGCCCTCAAGAAAGACGACGGCATATATCAGTTGACGACATGCAGCCCTTCCGGCGAACAGGATAGCATGCTGATTGGTTCGCTTGTAGAACTTGCATGGGGGGAAATAGATAGTGAGCCTATCATCGCAAAAATAGCATCGGAGGAGATAAAAATCATCTCTCTCACCATTACCGAAGGGGGATATAAGGTCGATTTTAACCAGTCGCGCAGTGTGTTTTGGTATGTAGCCGAAGGACTTAAACGTCGGATGGCGAAGGATCTACCGATCACTATTCTTTCGTGTGACAACATGCAAATGAACGGTAACGCTGCCAAATGTGCGTTTATGTCATACTTCGAAGCGAAATATCCTGAGGTGGCAGCGTGGGCGAAAAAGAAAGTGACGTTCCCGAATTCGATGGTGGACCGAATCACTCCCGTAACAAAACCGGGTAAGGGCACTGATGTGTGTTGTGAAGACTTTATACAATGGGTGATTGAAGATAATTTCATTGCAGGCCGTCCTGCATGGGAGAAAGTAGGAGTTACATTCACCCATGATGTGACTCCGTATGAAATCATGAAATTAAGTCTTCTCAATGCGTCACATACCCTTCTTTCTTATCCTGCCTATATGGAAGGATTCAGGAAGGTCGATGCTGTAATGGCAGACGAGAGGTATCGTGCAATGATAAAGCTGTTTATGAATAGGGACGTTACTCCTTATGTTCCGGTTCCTGAGGGCGTTGACCTTGAAGCGTATAAAGCCCAGCTTATCGAACGATTTTCAAACAAGGCGATCAGCGATCAGGTATCACGGCTTTGCGGCGATGGTATTGCTAAGTTTGCCGTTTATGTAGTACCCATACTCAAACAGATGTTGCAGGATGGGAAGGATATTTCGATAGAGGCTTTCCTGATAGCTGTTTATTGCAAATACTTGATAGGTGCGCGCACCGAGTCCGGTGAAAATATAGCTATCTCCGAACCTCACATCACCCCGGCGGACAGGAAGTTGATTTCCGGAGGATCACCGGCCGAGTTCTTGAAGATATCACCTTTTGTGTCATTGGGACTGGACAAATATCCTGTGTTTATGGAAAAGTATGAGCAGTTTTATGCCATGCGGGTAGCGGAAGGGTTGAAGGTCTTATTACAGTAAACAACTAAAAAAATACAGGCTATGAAGAAGTTTTTCATAACGGTTGTTCTATCGCTTTCGTGTGTATTGTCGGTTTCGGCACAAAAACAGATGGAGGCATCAACGCTTAACCTGATAGGTAAGCCGTTTGAATCGACTCCCAATCCGTATCATAGAGTCGATACATTGGTTTATAAAGGTTTTAACAGAACAGAGAATCGACAACTCCGTTGTTCTGCCGGTATGGCTGTATTGTTTAAAACGAACACACGTAATATACAGATTACGACAAAGTGGGGGTATGTATATTCGAGCCATTCAACCATGCCGATCTCTTATAAAGGATATGATCTTTATATCAAAAATGCAAACGGTAGATGGCAGTATGCGGCAAGCGGTTCATTGAAAGCGTATAAAGGCGAGAAAACTGAGACATTCACGCTCATTGAGAATATGGATGGTACGATGCACGAATGTATGATGTATATGCCAATGTATTCGGAGGTCATTTCTTGCAAGATAGGGATAGATGACGATGCTGTTATCGAACCGTTGAAGTCCGATTTTCGTCATAGGATAGTGGTATATGGCTCTTCATTTACGCAAGGAGTAAGCACGGATCGATCCGGCATGAGTTATCCCATGCAATTTATGCGAAATACAGGTCTTCAAGTCGTGTCGCTCGCAACAAGCGGACGTTGTCTGATGCAGCCTTATATGCTCGACGTTCTTGCGGAAGTCAAGGCTGATGCCTTTATATTCGATACATTTTCAAATCCTGACGCAGAACTGATAAGAGAGCGCCTGATGCCGTTTATAGATCGGCTTATAGCGGCACATCCGGCTACTCCGTTGATATTTCAGCGTACCATCTATCGCGAACGACGTTCATTCGATACAGTTCTTGATGCGAAAGAACGGGCTAAGGCGGCAACCGTAGAGGAGTTGTTTGCAAAAATCCTCACGAACCCGAAATATAAAGACGTTTATCTGATTGCGCCTGATGCTTCCGATGCGCATGAGACATCGGTCGATGGAACTCATCCAAGTAGTTATGGATATGCACTTTGGGCGAAGTCAATAGAGACTCCGGTAATAGAAATTTTAAGTAAATATGGTATAAAATGAGACAAGCGGTATTAGTAGAACCAAAACATATTGAATTTCGTGAGGTTGAGGCGCCTAAGGCGTCGGACCTGAAAGGACATCAGGTGCTTCTGAATATTAAGAGAATAGGTATTTGTGGAAGTGAGATACATTCTTATCACGGATGTCATCCGGCAACTTTCTATCCGGTAGTTCAGGGGCATGAATATTCGGCAGTGGTAGTCGCTACGGGGACGGAGGTTACGATCTGCAAGGCGGGTGACGTTGTCACCGCACGTCCGCAACTGGTGTGTGGGAAGTGCAAGCCTTGTCAGCGGGGAGAGTATAATATTTGTGAAGAACTAAGAGTGCAAGCCTTTCAGGCAAATGGAGCTGCGCAAGACTTTTTTGTGGTTGATGATGACAGGATTGCAGTGTTGCCTAAAGGTATGTCGCTTGATTATGGGGCTATGATAGAACCGGTGGCAGTGGCTGCGCACGCAACCATGCGTGGCGGGGACTTGAAAGGTAAGAATGTGGTTGTATCGGGTGCCGGAACGATCGGTAACCTCGTGGCGCAGTTCGCTAAGGCAAGAGGAGCCAAACGGGTTCTTATTACTGATGTAAGTGATTTCAGACTTGAAATCGCTCGTAAATGTGGTATAGTAGATACGCTCAATGTAGCTAAGACGCCGCTCAAAGAAGGAGCGAAGAGGCTTTTCGGGGATGAAGATTTTCAAGCTGCGTTTGAGGTTGCCGGAGTTGAGTCGAGCATTCGTTCGCTTATGGAGTGTATCGAAAAAGGGAGTACCATCGTTGTAGTGGCGGTATTTGGCAAGGATCCGTCGCTTAATATGTTCTATTTGGGAGAGCACGAACTGAAGGTGAACGGAACGATGATGTATCGCCATGAAGATTATCTTACGGCTATCGATCAGGTAAGTTCGGGAGCTATCCGTCTCGAACCGCTTATTTCAAATCATTTCCCGTTCGAGCAGTATGACGAGGCATATAAATTTATAGACGAGAATAGTGCAACATCCATGAAAATAATTATAAAACTATAAAACCATGAAAATAATAGGTATAGGAGAAGTTGTTTGGGATTGCTTCCCGGAAGGTAAGAGACTTGGCGGAGCGCCTATCAATTTCTGTTTTTTTGCGAAGGAATTGGGAGCAGAATCATATCCCGTTACGGCAATAGGTGACGATGAACTCGGCGATGAAACATTTGCGGTGCTTAAAGAGACCGGACTTGATTTAGGATATATTTCCCGTAATATTTTGCCGACAGGTAAAGTACTTGTGTCGTTGAATGAGGCTGGTGTACCGCAATATGACATTGTTGAGAATGTTGCTTGGGATGCTATCGAGTGTAGTCCTGCGACCATGAAATTTGTCGGCGATGCAGATGCTGTTTGTTGGGGCTCTTTGGCACAGCGAAGCGAAAAGTCACGTGCTGCAATCTTGAGGCTCATAGATGCCGTGCCGGATACCTCTTTGAAGGTGTTCGATATTAATATCAGGCAACATTTTTATTCGACAGACTTGATTGTGGAATCCTTGCAAAAAGCAAATGTCCTCAAATTGAATGAAGACGAATTGCCGTTATTGATCTCTCTTCTTTCCCTTTCTACTGATTTTGTGGAAGCTATCGCAGAACTCATTGCTCGTTTCTCGCTCAAGTATGTTATATTCACACAAGGGGCAGTACGTAGTGGCATATATGATGCAAGTGGGGAAGTGTCATCCATAAACACACCTAAAGTCGAGGTGGCCGATACTGTAGGTGCAGGCGACTCGTTTACTGCTACCTTTGTTGTGAACATACTTAGAGGGGCGTCGGTTGCTGAATCACACCGCAAAGCGGTGGATGTATCGGCATATACTTGTACACAAAGAGGGGCAATTAACCCGTTGCCGGACAGTAAAAAGTAATTTTTAAACGAAGTGTGGTGGGGAAACTTTATGCCCGGAAAGGTTTAGGTGAATCACGGAAAGTGTCGCTCGAAAAGCGGCTCATACTGTTGTGAAGCATCCGTTCCGGGTAGCTGATCATTCTTCGATAAAATTCTTAAAGTCACTCCAAAAAGGTGATAATCTATATGATGTAATAGATCCTTTGGGAACATATATTTTACAAATGGATTTATCTTTTATCTTTAGGGTACTTGAATCCTTTATAATTGGTGGTGTGACTCTTTTTACGTGTATTTCCACTATGGGACAATATTCAAAAGCTGACGATTGGATTTCACTAACACTGTTGGGAATTTCCACATATTCTAAGGATTCGCAATTTCCGAAAGCATTTGCTTCAATTTTAGTAGGTCCTTCCGGTATTATTATTTTTTTTACTTTTCTACTATAATTCAAAAATTGTACACTGATAGTAGACAAGTTTGGCGATAGCTCAACTTCATCAAAACTTGTATATTGGAATACGCCTTGTTCGGTAAAAGTTACTGTAGTAGGTATAGTTAGTTTCCCTTTCATGAATGTAGAACCGAATGCAAAAAAATCGATTCTGGTTAGCCCTTCCGGGAGTTTTATAGTATTAAGATTTATAGCTCTATTAAAAGCAAGTCTCTTTATAATTTTTACTGTAGAAGGCAGGGACACTTCTTTCAAGTTACGACATGATAAAAAGGTATATGCCGGTATGACTGTTAGTTCCTTAGGTAGTTTTACTTCCTCTAATATTGAATTCTCAAAGTTGCGTTCAAGTAATTCATCGGAGTTGAAGGTTAAATCATTGGTTTTAAACTCATGTATCTTGGTGTCATTTATATCTAAGGTAATAAGTTGACTCATTTCTTTTAAAGTCATTAAATCCCTGGCATCAAGATTTCCGGTGAGTGTTAAATCTGTGATGGTTGTTTTATTTGTTTCTAAGATACTTTCTAGACTTCCGGGTATTTCTATGTTATAACTGGCTTTAATGATTTTGCGAGTAATGGTAAGTTCACAACTAGCTTTTGCTTTTGATTCCTTTAGTTGTGCTGTGATGGTTGCATTCCCTTCTTTAACTGCAGTAATGTTTCCATTATATACTGTTGCAATTTTGTCATCTGACGATGTCCATATTATATCTTTGTATGTTGCGTTGTCCGGTTCGATAACAGCAGATAACTGATGGGTTTCTCCAGCAATTAATTTAACTGCGTTTTCTGATAATTTGATAGATGTAACTTCAATCGGAATAACATTTACCTGACAGGTGGAGAGAGGACCGAAATCTTTGGCTTTAGCAGTAATAATAGTAACACCGATAGACAGTGCTTTAATTTCTCCGTGGGCATTAATTGTGGCAACGTCTTTATTGGAGGATGTCCAAATATATTCAGGAACGGGCAAGTCTTCTGGAGAGTGTTTTATGGTGAGCGTGTGACTATCACCAATATTTAAAGTTACTTCTTCTTCGGTAATTTTTATTGCATCAATCGTTTGTTGTATAATTTTATCTTCTATGTCATTCTTGTCACTACAACCATTTATGAACAATGTTAAAACTAGTACGGAGAGTAAATTTAATGATTTCATATTAAAATTATGTTTGTTTTGTTGCTCTGTTGATAAAGCATTAAAATTATTTTGTTGCAAAGATAGATATAATGTGTAAGTCTCGAAAGCTTTTAATCGCATTTTTATGAATAACTCCGATTTAATAGTTATTTTTGCAGAAATAGTCAAGGCTATGTTCATTACAGAAAACTAGAATGAGCCGGAGTTGCTTGTATATCTCATTGAATAATAATTTTACGAAATAAAGGAATCCATGTTGAAAATATTAGTAACCTACGCCGTACAAGGCGAATTTGTAGAGATTAAATGGCCGGATATAGAACCTTACTACGTTCGTACAGGCATTGGTAAAGTGAAATCAGCTTTTCATCTGGCAGAAGCAATCCGCCAGGTACAACCGGATTTGGTGCTCAATATCGGAAGTGCCGGAACAGTCAATCATCAGGTAGGAGACATCTTTGTATGCCGCAAGTTCGTAGACCGTGATATGCAGAAAATGAAAGAGTTCGGATTGGAGTGTGAGATCGATTCATCAGCTTTGCTCGAAGAAAAAGGTTATTGCACGCATTGGACGGAACATGGAATCTGCAATACAGGAGATGGCTTCCTCACCGAGTTGACCCACGTTAGCGGAGATGTTGTAGATATGGAAGCATACGCACAGGCATTTGTCTGCCGTTCAAAAGAAATCCCGTTTATTTCCGTGAAATACGTGACTGACATAATTGGTCAGAACTCCGTGAAACATTGGGAAGATAAACTAGCCGATGCCCGGCAGGGACTATCACACTATTTCAATGTCTTGAAAGAAAGAATATGATAAGTGACTCCTGCGGCTATCAATCCCAGGAGAATCTTTACCCATATAAAAGGAATCAGGAAGAAAATGCAATAAAGCATCGTTCCCCACATTAATACGAGGGAAATTATTTTGGCGCGGAGAGGAATCGCCTTGTTTTCGCGGAAATTGCGGATATAAGGACCGAAGTGCCGATGATTGAGCAGCCAGTTATATAATTGGGGTGACCCTTTGAAATAAAGGGCGGCGGTGAGCAATAAAAAAGGGGTAGTGGGCAGTAGCGGCAGAAAGATGCCGAGAATGCCGAGCGCAAGGGAAATACTACCTAAAACAATATAAAGAGTTTTCATGCGGCAAAGATAGTGCAAAAAAAGGGAAAAAATAACACTCTTTGCTGAATGAAAACTCTATTTTGTATTACCTTTGCCGTTGCATCGAGGTGACATTAGATGCGTGTAACTATTAAAATACATACACTCATGTTTACAGTAATCAAACGCATGGAGATCTCGGCTTCTCATAAGCTGGTACTCCCGTATCGCAGTAAATGCGCCAGTTTACACGGTCACAACTGGATTATCACCGTCTATTGCCGTTCCGCACGGCTCAACTCCGAAGGGATGGTGGTAGATTTCACCCGCATCAAAGAAGTGGTCACGGAGAAACTCGACCATCAAAATCTGAATGAAGTACTTCCATTCAATCCCACAGCGGAGAATATCGCCCGGTGGGTATGCAAACAGATTCCTCAATGCTATAAAGTAGAAGTGCAGGAATCGGAAGGAAACATTGTCATCTACGAGAAAGATTCCAGCGGCGCAGAAGGACAAGAGTAGCAAACCAAACAAATTTTGATGATGAGAAAGATTAATGAAATCTTTTACAGTTTGCAGGGCGAAGGCTACCACACCGGAACCCCGGCTATCTTCGTACGTTTTTCCGGCTGCAACCTGAAATGTGACTTTTGCGACACACAACACGAAGAAGGAAAAATGATGACCGACGATGAAATTATCGCCGAAGTGAAAAAATATCCTGCCGTCACCGTTGTCCTCACAGGTGGCGAACCTTCCTTATGGATAGACGATGAATTGATCGACCGTTTGCACCAGGCAGGTAAATATGTGACTATCGAAACCAACGGTACACGCCCCCTGCCGGCAGCTATCGACTGGGTGACCTGCTCCCCCAAACAAGGGGTGAAACTTGCCATCGACCGGATGGATGAAGTGAAAGTGGTCTATGAAGGACAAGATATAAGTATTTTTGAACTACTTCCGGCCGAACATTTTTTCCTCCAGCCTTGTTCTTGTAATAACACTGCTTCAACAGTGGACTGTGTAATGCGACATCCCAAATGGAGACTCAGCCTGCAAACACACAAATTAATCGACATCCGTTGAACAAAATAGACGGGTGATACGGAAGAAGCTTAAATTATTACAAAATATAGTATGAAAGTAGGTTTGTTTATTCCTTGTTATATTAATGCTATTTACCCCAATGTGGGAGTGGCATCGTATAGACTGTTGAAAAGTTTGGGAGTAGACGTCGATTATCCGTTGGATCAGACTTGTTGCGGACAACCGATGGCAAATGCCGGTTTTGAAGATGAATCGATGAAATTGGCACTCCGTTTTGACGATTTATTCCGGAAGTACGATTACATCGTCGGTCCTTCCGCCAGTTGTGTGGCTTTTGTGAAAGAAAATCATCCGGGCATCTTGGAGAAAGAAGGACATGTTTGTCAGAGTGCGGGAAAGATTTATGATATTTGTGAGTTCATTCACGATGTCCTGAAACCTTCCAAAATTCCTGCACGCTTTCCTCATAAAGTCAGTATTCATAATAGCTGTCATGGGGTGCGCGAACTGTTGATTTCCGCTCCCACCGAACTGAACATTCCTTATTACAATAAATTGCGTGACCTGCTCGATCTGGTAGAAGGTATCGAAGTATTCGAGCCCAGCCATATTGACGAGTGTTGCGGCTTTGGCGGAATGTTTGCTGTGGAAGAACAGGCAGTCTCCGTTTGCATGGGGCGTGATAAGGTAAAAGATCACATGGCTACCGGAGCCGAGTATATTGTCGGAGCGGACAGTTCCTGCCTGATGCACATGCAAGGTGTCATCAAACGGGAGCATCTGCCTATTAAGATTATCCATATTGTAGAAATTCTAGCGTCACAATCATGAGTACAAAACATTCAAAGGCTGCCGAAAAGTTCTTGCAGGACAGCAAGATGGCAGCATGGCATAATGAAACCCTTTGGATGGTCCGTGCCAAAAGGGATAAGATGAGCAAGGAAGTTCCCGAATGGGAAGAGTTGCGCAACAAGGCTTGCGAGCTGAAACTATACTCCAACAGTCACCTCGAAGAACTTCTGTTGGAGTTTGAGAAGAATGCTACCGCCAACGGTGCCATCGTGCATTGGGCAAAAGATGCTGATGAATACTGCGCCATTGTCTACGAGATACTGAATGAGCATAACGTCCACCATTTCATCAAGAGCAAATCCATGCTCGCCGAAGAGTGTGGATTGAATCCTTTTCTGATGGAGCGGGGGATCGATGTCGTAGAGTCCGATTTGGGCGAACGCATCCTGCAACTGATGCATCTCGAACCGAGCCACATCGTATTGCCTGCCATCCACATCAAACGGGAACAGGTAGGCGAACTATTCGAAAAGGAGATGGGCACGGAAAAGGGAAACTTTGACCCTACCTACCTGACTCATGCCGCACGTAAGAACCTGCGCCATCTTTTCTTGAATGCTGAAGCTGCCATGACAGGCGCCAACTTTGCCGTCGCTTCAACCGGTGACATTGTGGTCTGCACCAATGAAGGAAATGCCGATATGGGTACCTCATACCCGAAACTGAACATTGCCGCTTTCGGTATGGAAAAGATCGTCCCGGATTTGGACGCGTTAGGTGTGTTCACCCGGTTACTCGCCCGTTCGGCTACCGGACAACCGGTGACAACATATACTTCTCATTACCGCCGTCCCCGCGAAGGCGGTGAATACCATATTATCATCGTAGACAACGGCCGGAGTGCCTTACTATCCAAGCCCGATCATATCAAGACATTGAACTGTATTCGTTGTGGTGCGTGCATGAATACCTGCCCGGTGTACCGCCGGAGTGGAGGTTACTCTTATACGTACTTCATCCCCGGACCTATTGGTATCAACTTGGGTATGGCTCACGCTCCGGAGAAGTATTATGATAATCTTTCAGCTTGTTCTCTGTGTATGTCCTGTTCCGATGTTTGTCCGGTGAAAGTAGATTTGGCCGAACAGATCTACAAGTGGCGTCAGGATTTGGATGGACTGGGGAAAGCCAATACGGGAAAGAAGATCATGTCCGGTGGTATGAAATTCCTGATGGAGCGTCCGGCATTGTTCAACGCAGCCTTGTGGGCAGCCCCGGTGGTAAATGGTCTGCCTCGTTTCATGAAATACAACGATCTTGATGATTGGGGAAAGGGGCGTGAACTGCCGGAATTTGCCAGCGAGTCGTTCAATGAAATGTGGAAGAAAAACAAAGTACAGGGAAAGGAGGAATCCAAATGAGCAGTAGAGAAGATATATTAGCCAGCATCCGCAAGAATACGCAGAAACGTTATGATAAACCGGATATTGCGGATATGAAACGATTGTCATATCCTGACAAGATAGAACAGTTCTGTGCAATCAGCCGTGCAGTGGGTGGTACGGCAGTTGTATTGGGCGAAGGGGAAGATGTGAATGCGGTCATACGCCGGACTTATCCGGAAGCCATGCGTATTGCTTCCGTATTGCCGGATATTTCCTGCGCTACGTTCAATCCCGATAATTTGGATGATCCGAAAGAGTTGGACGGCACAGATGTTGCCGTAGTGAAAGGAGAAATCGGAGTGGCCGAAAACGGAGCCATCTGGATACCGCAGACAGTGAAATATAAAGCGATCTATTTTATTTCGGAGAAGTTGGTCATTCTGCTCGACCGGAATAAAATTGTAGATACCATGTATGACGCCTATCGGAAACTGGACGGACAGGAATATCTGTTCGGAACGTTTATCTCCGGTCCTTCAAAGACAGCTGATATTGAGCAGGCTTTAGTGATGGGAGCGCATGGGGCACGAGACGTGTTAGTGATATTAACATAATGTTTCCCTGTTGATTATTCTAAAATAAATTTGGTTTCAAAACAATGGAGTTTTATATTTGTTAGTACAAACGAAATGGAGACTCCGTTGACGCTGTAAAAACAGAGGCTCTATTGGTAGGAAATAGAGCCTTTGTTTTATATAAACAGAGCTTCCGTTTGATGTAAATAGAGGCTCTGTTTCTGTTTGTCCATAGTAGATAAACGAGTTTGTAGAATAAGAGTAGTAAAATGTTTAATAATAAATCGTATGTATGCCAATAAAGTAAAGAAAATAGCCGCCGTCCATGACCTTTCGGGAATGGGGCGCGTATCTCTGACCGTCGTCATTCCTATTCTTTCATCCATGGGTTTTCAGGTCTGTCCGCTTCCTACGGCTGTATTATCCAATCATACGCAATATCCCGGTTTCTCCTTTCTCGACCTGACGGACGAAATGCCGAAGATTATTGCCCAATGGAAGAAGCTGGAGGTAGAATTCGACGCTATCTATACCGGCTACTTGGGTTCTCCGAGACAAATTCAGATTGTTTCTGATTTTATCAGGGATTTTCGTCGACCGGATAGTTTGATCGTTGCCGATCCGGTGTTGGGAGATAACGGACGATTATACACCAACTTTGATGGAGAGATGATAAAAGAGATGCGCCACTTAATCACGAAAGCAGATGTGATTACCCCCAATCTGACGGAACTGTTTTATTTATTGGATAAACCCTATAAAGCAGATAACACGGATGAAGAGCTGAAAGAATATCTTCGTCTTTTGTCCGACAAAGGTCCGCAAGTGGTTATCATCACCAGTGTTCCTGTACATGATGAGCCTCATAAAACGTCTGTTTATGCCTATAATCGTCAGGGAGATCGCTACTGGAAAGTGACTTGCCCTTATCTGCCCGCACATTATCCCGGCACGGGAGATACTTTTACAAGTGTCATAACCGGTTCTTTGATGCAGGGAGACAGTTTGCCGATGGCGTTGGACCGTGCCACACAGTTTATCCTGCAAGGAATCCGTGCCACTTTTGGATATGAATATGATAACCGCGAGGGCATTCTATTGGAGAAAGTGCTTCATAATTTGGATATGCCGATACAGATGGCTAGTTACGAACTGATTTAAGATAGGCTTTGTGTTGTTATTACTATGCCAATAGGTTGGCATAACAATGCCACCTTGTTTGCATGTCCGTGCCACTGTGTTGGCACAAATGTGCCTTCTTATTGGTATTTATTAAGTTCAGAATCGTACTGTTACTCTTGCCGGGAGTTTTCCATCTGTCCACTTAGGTCCTTCTTTGACAAGCCGGATGGCTTCTTTATCAGCGAATTCACATAATCCATGAATAACAGTGATATTTTGTGGCTTTCCTTCTTCATCAACAAAGAAAGAAAGGACTACCTCCCCTTTAATATCTTTACACTTTTCATCTGTCGGACGAACGAGATTCTCCTTTAGGTATTTCTGATAGCTACGTTTACCGATGACAGGTTGCGGAGTAATCTCTTTCTCTGCCTGTTCCTTAACCGTCACAACATTTCCGGCAGTGGTTGACTTCTTATTTTTCTTGGTTCCGTATCCCACTACCACCACTTCATTGAGTGCCTGTTTGTTTTCGTTCATGGCAATGAGCATCGTCCGGCTGGTATCTACCCGGATTTCTACCGGATCATATCCGATATATTCCGCTGTCAATCGTTTCTTATCATCCTTTTTGACTAACGAAAATTCTCCATTCATATTTGTGATGGTTCCGATATTCGTTCCTTTATATGTCACACTGGCTCCGATAAGCGGTTCTCCTTTTTCGTCGGTCACTCTCCCTTTAATCATGTTATTTTGAGGAAGGACAGCCGCTACCTTAGCCAACTTCATTTTCTTATCAGATTCAGATCCGAAAGTATCCATCGTTGCTACTACTTCTTGCAATGCAGCAGTCTCTTCCGAGATTTCCTCCATCACCGGCACAGTTGCCACAGGCGTACCTTGTTGTGGTTGGGAAGTCGCTTGGATTTTGGCAACCATATCTTTCTTATCCGCTTGTCTCGCAGTAATTTCGGAAACAGGAGTGGAATCCGTTTTTATTTTTGCGGTAGCCAATGCGATTTCCTTTTGTGGAGTTGCCGGAACTGTTGGAGTTGCGGGAATAGCCGGAGTGGGCGGAACTGCGGGTTCAGCCAACTTGGTGGAAACACTTTCTTTGGCGATGAACACTTCATCCGTCATACTCTTTTTCAGGAACAGGAAATAACTACTGATACCGAATCCGATAACCAGACAGGCAGCGATGCTCCAGATGATAGCACGGGTGTTCTTTTTCTTTGCCGAATGAGCTGAAACTTGCATTCGCAGTTTCTCGATCCGTTGTTCGTGATTTCCCTCCACCTGGTTGTAACCATCCATAGCATCGGCCAGAAAAGGATCCTGCATCGACTCTCGTTCCAGTCGGTGTGCCTCTTTTCCTTTGCGGGGTCCTCGTATGTAGTCCAATAGTTTCATAGGGCTTGTTTCTTGATACAAATTTTTAAATTTCGCTTTCCGTTCTGGATATAGCTTTTCACATTGTTCAGAGTAAATCCGGTTTGTTCCACAATGTCGGCATACGACATCTCTTCGAGGAAGAAACGCGTAATACTGGTCCGTTGTTCTTCGGGCAACTTTTCGAGACAGTGATGTAATGCCTTCAGTTGTTCCTCCGAACTTTCCTCTTCACTTAATAGATGCAGAAATTCGTCAGATTCCATAATATTAACCGTATAATCTAACGGAATTTCTTTATTTTCCTTCCGTAAAAGTTGCAGGCAATGATTCTTCGCCACCCGGTAGAGCCATGGCTTGAAAACTTTTATCTCATAATTTCCCAGTTTAGGCAATAAATCTTCAAACAACTGCATGACTGCTTCCTGTGCCCGGTCTTCATCATGCAAGTATTTCAGGCAAAGTCCGTACAGTAACGGGATATATCGGTTATATAGTTCACCGAAATATTCCGTATCGCCGGACTTCGTATAGTGTATCAGTAATTCCTCGTCCGATAGTTTCGATATGTTTCTTTTGAAAAACAGACTGTTTTTGTTGTCAAAGATAGGGATTGGAACTAAAAATAGCAATAAACAGAAGAAAAATAAAAAAAACTTCAATCGGTTTATGGAATCAGTGTGAAATCTGCATCTCTATAGTAAAAGCGAACTATTAGTAACATTTTAAATAATGAAGTTATGAAAACAAATCAATTCAGAGCAATGATGCTCGTACTGCTGATGGCAGTTGTTTCTTTAGGTATGGTGAACGCGCAAGTTATTACCGTGTCGGGTACTGTGACGGATGCAAAGGATGGAACTCCGCTTGTCGGCTGTTCGGTACAGATAAAGGGTACTACGAAAGGTACGGTAACGAATACGAATGGTCGGTACACGATACAGGCTAAGAAAGGGGAAACATTGCTGTTCCAGTATATCGGGTATAGGCAAGAGAAAAGGGTGGTAAAATCGGCCACGCTGGATGTGAAGATGAAAGCTGACGAACTGGTATTGGAAGAATGTGTGGTGGTAGGATATGGGCATGAGACAAGGGCTGCAAAATTAATGTCTACTGCTTATATGGCAGTATGTCCGACATCAGGAGTCATGTATGATGCTGCAAATGCGGAAGAATACGGGGAGTTTCAGGAGAACGGTTTCAAGAGTGTGTCGGATGCTCCGCTTTCTACTTTCTCTATTGATGTAGACGCCGCTTCTTATAGTAATATGCGTCGTTTTATAAATAAAGGTGAACTGCCTCCGGTTGATGCCATCCGTACGGAAGAATTAGTGAACTACTTTTCTTATGATTATCCGAAGCCGGCAGGAAATGATCCTGTGAAAATTACGATGGAATCCGGAGCCTGTCCCTGGAATAGCAATCATCGTCTTGTACGTATCGGCCTGAAAGCGAAAGAAATCCCGACGGATAATCTGCCTGCGTCTAATCTGGTATTCCTGATTGACGTCTCCGGTTCTATGTGGGGAGCCAACCGGTTGGATTTGGTGAAGTCATCTCTCAAATTATTGGTGAATAACTTACGTGATAAAGATAAAGTAGCGATTGTGACTTATTCTGGCAGTGCCGGTGTGAAACTGGAAGCAACTCCGGGCAGCGACAAACAGAAGATTCGCGAAGCGATAGATGAATTAACGGCTGGTGGTTCTACGGCAGGTGGCGCAGGTATCTTGCTAGCATATAAAATAGCCAAGAAGAATCTGATCTCTAACGGCAATAACCGTATCATACTTTGCTCCGATGGTGATTTTAATGTGGGCGTTTCTTCCGCTGAAGGATTGGAACAATTGATTGAAAAAGAACGAAAGAGTGGAGTGTTCCTTACTGTACTGGGCTATGGCATGGGTAATTATAAAGATAAGAAGATTCAAGTATTGGCTGAAAAGGGAAATGGCAATCATGCTTATATAGATAACTTGCAGGAAGCCAACCGTGTTTTGGTAGGCGAATTCGGTGCTACGCTGCATACAGTGGCAAAAGACGTCAAACTGCAAGTCGAATTTAATCCTTCCCAAGTGCAGGCATATCGTCTGATTGGTTACGAAAGCCGTCTGTTGAAAGACGAGGATTTTAATAATGACGCTAAAGATGCCGGAGATATGGGTGCGGGACATACGGTGACAGCCTTTTACGAGGTGGTTCCTACAGGAGCAAAGAATGAATATGTGGGTAAAATAGACGACTTGAAATATCAGAAGAAAGAGAAAGTGTCTGTGAAGCCGACAGGCTCTAATGAACTCCTGACTGTGAAGCTGCGTTATAAAGCTCCGGATAAAGATGTCAGCAAGAAAATGGAACTTCCTTTCGTAGATAATAATGGAAATAATGTTTCTTCCGATTTCCGCTTTGCTTCTGCAGTGGCTATGTTCGGACAGCTACTTCGGGAGTCTGACTTTAAAGGAAATGCCAGTTACGACAAAGTGATTGATCTGGCCAAACAGGGACTGAATAATGATGATAAAGGATATAGAAGAGAATTCATTCGTTTGGTTGAGGCTGCTAAAGGATTGGAAAGAACGAATAAGAACTAGGACAGCAGATCACTGATATGAATAAACGTAAAATTCCAGATAGATAATCTTAGAAAATAATAGTGACGGTATATGCTCGGGATAGTGACGCTATCACTGTTGTATACCGTCACTATCTTTGTCGGATACCGTCACTATAATTAATTTCGTCCGAAATTCGTCTGACCTAAAACGAAAAATAGCCATAAACTTTTCGTTTATAGCTATTTAACTCTGCACGGGAGGAGAGGCTCGAACTCCCGACACCCGGTTTTGGAGACCGGTGCTCTACCAACTGAGCTACTCCCGTGTTTGCGGCTGCAAAGGTAGTAGAAACTTCTGAATCTCCAAACATTCGGGTAAATAAGTTTTGAATTATTTTAATTTTTTCCACTCATCGGGCTTAAAACCGACCAGAACGAAGCTGTCTGTCACTACCAATGGGCGTTTTACCAATTTACCGTTCGTTGCCAAGAGTGCTATCTGCTCTTCCTCACTCATTGTAGGTAGTTTCTCGCTTAGTTTCAGCTCTTTATATACTAATCCACTCGTGTTGAAGAATTTCTTCACCGGTAGACCGCTGCGTGGAATCCATGCTTTTAATTCTTCAACCGTAGGATTTTCTTCTACAATTAATCGGTTTGTGAACTCAATGTTATTTTCTGTTAACCATTTCTTGGCTTTCTGGCATGTGCTGCATGCCGGGTACTGCAAAAATAATGTTGCCATATTCATTTATAATTTAATTCTTACTATGTAATACTTAATACTTAAACTTCACCTCAATATCTGCAAATCCTGAAACATAATCCGATAAGCGGCTGCTTTCTTATCCAATGCCAGTGGGTATGCTCTTGATGAGGAAGGCATACGGTAAAGCCGCATGGCGCGTCCTTCGAAAACAAACTCGGAGTAATCGCCTACTTTCGGCTCTTCTATATCGAATTGCTGTCGGAGAGTGTCCGTTGCTTTTTGCCCCGTAGTGACGATGGCTTTGCATTCGGGAAGTTGTAGCAGTAATGCTGCTACATCGGTAGCCTCCACTACTTCGAGAAACTTATCCGATGCGTTATCCTGCAACCGGCGGATGGATGAAGCGGTATCGAACAGGGCAATTCCCTTTTCGTTCAAAAAGTCTATGATTTGCTCACGACAGAACGATTTTAGTGTCGAATTCAGAAAGTGATTCTTATCATTAAAGAATAAGATTCCGTATATACGCCACATATCATTGTTTAGGTTCGGATAATAAAAGTCCATCGACCAACGTTTTTTCTGTGGCGGAAAACTTCCCAGCATAAGTAGCTTTGATTTCGCTGGGAGAAATGGTTCTAACGGATGTGTTTCGATTTCCATATTTCTTTCATTTTTAATTTAGCACAAAAATAGTGATAATGTTTATTTCCCTCAAAATCAATGAGAAAAAATGCTAGATTTAAAATATTTAGTTATTTTTGCGGCATAATGAACAAACAATATTTTATTATATCATTGAAAAAAGAAATTTTAGTAAGTTGTTTCTTGATGAGCTTGTTTTTCCTGGAGGGTGGGAATTGTTATGCTTCGGAGCAACAGGTGTTAAGAGGGACAGTAGAAGCTCTTTCTGACAATTATACCGTGAGAGGGCGTGTTATTGATATCTATGGTGAACCACTAATCGGTGCTACAATACGAGAAAAGGGGGGAGCTAATGGTACTGTGACCGATATTGATGGACGATTCTTTTTATCTGTTCCGGATAGTGCTGTCTTGCAGGTTTCTTTTGTAGGTTACAAGACTTTAGAAGTCAATGTGACAGGTCGGACTATGCTTGAAATACGTCTTCAGGAAGACGCGGTGATGCTTGATCATGTCATCGTAACAGCCTTGGGACTTGAGAAGGATGAAGCTACACTGGCTTATTCTGCGCAGAAAATCAAGGGAGAGGAACTGAATCGTGTGAAAGAAATAAATATGATTACTGCGTTGGCAGGAAAAGCTGCCGGTGTACAAATCAATAAGAACTCTTCCGGTATGGGAGGGTCTGCAAAAGTCAGTCTCCGGGGAATCCGTTCGGTGTCCGGTGATAATCAACCGCTTTATGTGATAGACGGAGTGCCGATGTCGAATACCTCTTCCGAGCAGGCTTATTCGGCTATTGGAGGTACGGCGAATGCCGGCAACCGTGACGGAGGAGATGGGATTTCTAATCTAAATCCGGAAGATGTGGAAAGCATCAGTATCCTGAAAGGTGCTCCAGCAGCAGCTTTATATGGTAGCATGGCTGCTAACGGGGTCATTCTTATCACTACTAAAAAAGGAAATTCTGCCGGGCAAAGGAATATTAATTTCTCTACGGGACTAACTTTCGAGAAAGCATTCAGCCTGCCTGAAATGCAGAACCGTTATGGTGTCAGTGATGTGGTGGACAGCTGGGGTGAGAAAGAGAATCTGACGCTTCATGATAATCTGAATGATTTTTTCCGTACCGGATTGACCTCAATGACTTCTGTATCCGTCAGCTATGGAAATGAAACTCTGCAAACTTATTTCTCCTATGCCAACACCACCGGGAAGGGGATTATGGATAAGAATAAGCTGAAGAAGCATAATATAAACCTACGCGAAACGGCTACCATGTTCAACAAACGTTTGAAACTGGATGGTAATGTGAATGTAATGAAACAAACTGTCGAAAATAAGCCGGTATCGGGAGGCTTTTATATGAATCCGTTGGTAGGGCTTTATCGTTTTCCTCGTGGTGAGAATCTGTCTTATTATAAAGATCATTTTGAAACTTATGACGAAGAGCGGAATTTGAATGTACAGAACTGGCATACGTTTACTGAAGATTTCGAACAGAATCCATATTGGATAGTGAATCGTATACAAAGTAAAGAAACACGTACGCGCGTTATCCTTTCCCTTTCGGCAAACTTTAAGATAAATGATTGGTTGACGATTCAAGCTCGTGGCAACATGGACTACTGGGCTGACAAGTTGCGTCAGAAATTCTATGCGTCTACCGCTACTGCCCTGTGTGGAGTGAACGGCCGATATATTGAAATGGATTATCAGGAAACACAGATGTATGGTGATGTGATGGCGATGTTTAAGAAAACCTGGGGAGATTTTACACTGGATGCGGCTATTGGCGGTAGTATAAATGACCGAATCAGAAATTCGACCCGTTATGATTCCAAAAATGCTTCTCTGAAGTTTGCTAATGTATTTAATATTGCCAATATCATCATGAACAGTTCTGCCAGTATTGATCAGAAAATAGATGAGCATCGTCAGTTGCAATCTATTTTCGGTACAGCACAGATTGGCTACAAGGAAAAATTATTTCTTGATTTGACAGCTCGTAATGACTGGGCATCAACCTTGGCTTATACTGAACATGAGAAAGCGGGATTTGCTTATCCTTCCGTTGGTCTTTCCATATTGCTTGATAAATGGGTGAAGCTGCCCGAATGGATTTCTTTTGCGAAACTGCGTGGTGCCTATAGTAAAGTGGGGAACGATATTCCTGTATTTGTCACTAATTCCACTTCTCATATCGGTGCCGGTGGCGAGATGCAGGCGAATGATGCCGCTCCTTTCAAAGATATGGAGCCGGAAATGACTCATGCCATGGAATTCGGAACGGAATGGAGATTCTTCCAACATCGGTTAGGAATCAATCTGACTTATTATCGTACCAATACTTATAATCAGTTTTTCAAACTTCCTGCACTTGCAGGTGATAAGTTTGCTTACCGATATGTAAATGCCGGGAATATTCAGAACCGTGGATGGGAAGTGACACTGAACGGAACTCCGATACTGACTTCTGATTTCACTTGGAAAACTTCCATTAATTTTTCTGCTAACAAGAATAAGATTGTGAAGCTGCACGACGAATTGAAAGAATTAGTCTACGGGCCTACGAGCTTTTCTTCCAGTTATGCAATGAAACTGGTGAAAGATGGTTCTATCGGTGATATCTATGGTAAAGCTTTTGTACGTGATGCCGCAGGAAATATTGTTTATGAAACAGAAGGAGATTACAAAGGACTTCCATTGGTGGAAGGTGACGGAAACACAGTGAAAGTAGGAAATGCCAATCCTGTCTTTATGATGGGATGGGATCACACATTCTCTTACAAAGGATTCAGCCTTTATTTCCTGCTTGACTGGCGTTACGGAGGCAAAGTCCTTTCGCAGACACAGGCGGAAATGGATCTCTATGGCGTATCGGAAATTACGGCTGATGCGCGTGACAGAGGATATGTAATGCTTGAAGGTCAGCAGATCGATAATGTGAAAGGATTCTATAAAAATGTAGTGGGCGGGCGTGCCGGAGTGACAGAATATTATATGTATGATGCTACTAATTTACGGTTGCGCGAAGTATCGTTGAGCTATAATTTCTCAAAGAAGTGGATACAGAAAACGAAGGTTTTGAAAGACGTGCAGCTTTCGTTTGTGGCACGCAATCTATGTTTCTTATATAAGAAAGCTCCTTTTGATCCGGATTTGGTACTTTCCACCGGGAATGATAACCAAGGTATTGAAGTATTCGGAATGCCTACAACCCGTAGTTTGGGCTTTACTCTGAAATGTGAATTTTAAAGGTAGGAGAGAGAAATGAAGAGAAAATATGTATATCTATACTTGCTGGGCTTACTGCTCTTTTCTGTAGCATGTACCGGTCATTTCCGTGATTACAATACCGACTTGTCCGGTATCACGGATGATGACTTAATAATTGATGACAATGGTTATGGAATCCGTTTGGGCATTATTCAGCAGGGGATTTATTTTAATTACGACTACGGAAAAGGGAAGAACTGGCCTTTTCAGCTGATACAGAATCTGAACGCAGACATGTTCGGTGGGTATATGCATGACGGCAAACCCTTGAACGGAGGTTCCCATAATTCCGACTATAATATGCAGGATGGTTGGAACAGCGCCATGTGGACGCATATGTATTCTTATATTTTCCCACAGATATACCAATCGGAGAATGCTACCCGGAATACACATCCTGCCTTGTTCGGGATCACGAAAATATTAAAGGTGGAAGCAATGCATCGTGTGACGGATTATTATGGTCCCATCATTTATAAGAATTTTGCGAATGCGGAAAACCATTACTGTCCTGATAAACAAAAAGATGTTTATTATGAGTTTTTCAATGAACTCGATTCTGCCGTGGTTGCTCTCACCGGTTATATAGAGGAGAAACCGGAATTCAATGGATTTGCGCGTTTTGATATTTTGTTGGATGGGAAATACCCCTCCTGGATAAAGTTTGCCAATTCGTTGCGTTTGCGGCTGGCAATGCGTATTGCTTCTGTTGTCCCCGATAAGGCACGTGCTGAAATACAGAAAATAAAGGAAAACGATTACGGCTTCTTTGAAGCGGAAACAGGCGGAGCTGTTGTTTCTGCCAAATCCGGATATACCAATCCATTGGGAGAACTTAATCGTGTGTGGAATGAAACTTACATGAGTGCTAATATGGAATCAATCTTGGCCGGATATAATGATCCCCGTCTTGGAATTTATTTCGAACACTGTACGGATGAAGCCTTGAAAGGACAATATCGTGGAATTCGTCAGGGGACATGTTTTGCTCATAGTCATTATTCCGGATTGTCGAAGCTGTTTGTCAAGCAAAGCACCGATGCGCCTCTGATGACTGCTTCGGAAGTCTGGTTTCTGCGTGCCGAAGCTGCTTTGCGCGGGTGGACGGATGAAGATGAAGAAACCTGTTATCAGAACGGTGTAACTACTTCTTTCCATCAATGGGGAATCTATGGTGTAGAAGATTATCTGCAAAGTGAACGTACAGCCTCTGACTTTATAGATACGTATGATGAGGAAAATAATATAGAGGCCCGCTGTAAAGTCTCTCCCAAATGGGATCCGTTGGATGATAAGGAAACGAAACTGGAGAAGATCATTACGCAGAAGTGGATTGCTATGTTTCCGGAAGGTTGTGAAGCCTGGGCTGAACAAAGACGGACAGGATATCCCCGTTTATTCCCCGTACGATTCAATCATAGCAGAAACGGATCTATCGACACGGAGATTATGGTGCGCCGTCTAAACTTCCCTGGTACCTTGCAGACAGAAGACCCGGAGCAATATTCCGCACTTGTGGAAGCTTTGGGAGGAGATGATCATGGGGGTATAAGACTTTGGTGGGACACGGGAAATAATAACCTGGAATAAAAAAAGATAAAAGTAGTGTGTTTATATGTGTTGCTTTAACTATTTTTGCATCTTCATTTAAACACATTTACTTATGAAACAGATTATCTCTGCTCTTTTCCTTTGTATGTTGCTTTCTGCCGTACCGGGATTGCAGGCGCAAAACATCCAGTTACATTATGATTTCGGACGTTCTTTGTATGACAAAGATTTGCAAGGTCGTCCGCTGTTAACCTCCACAGTAGAGAAGTTTCATCCTGATACTTGGGGAAGTACTTATTTCTTTGTCGATATGGATTATACCTCCGAAGGTGTCGCTTCCGCTTATTGGGAAATAGCCCGTGAACTAAAATTCTGGAAAGGTCCTTTTTCTGCGCATCTTGAATATAACGGTGGATTATCCAAAGGAATGTCTTATAAAAATGCTTATCTGGCAGGAGCTACTTATACCTTTAATAATGCCTCTTTTTCCAAAGGTTTCACACTGACCGCCATGTATAAGTATATCCAAAAACATCCATCACCCAACAACTTCCAGTTGACAGGTACGTGGTACGTGAACTTCTGCCGCAACCTGCTTACTTTCTCCGGCTTTGCCGACTGGTGGCGTGAAGAAACGAACTACGGAAAGACTATCTTCCTCTCCGAACCACAATTCTGGGTAAACCTGAATCAAATCAAGGGAGTAAATAAAAATTTCAATCTAAGTGTTGGCTCCGAAGTCGAATTGAGCAACAACTTTGGTGGCCGCGATGGCTTTTATGTGATTCCAACACTTGCTCTGAAATGGACACTGAATTAAAAAACAGATTAAAAGAAATTGAATTAAAAGAAGTCGGACTAAAAGAATCTGAACTTCAGAGGAATCTCTGTTTACCCCTTTGCGGAACTTACAAAAATATATAGACAACCTATTAAATGAAAACTGATTTAATCTACGGTGTAGAAGACCGTCCCCCTTTTAAAGATGCCCTGTTTGCGGCTTTACAACATCTTTTGGCTATTTTCGTAGCGATTATTACACCTCCGCTTATCATCGCAAGTGCTTTAAAGCTGGATGTAGAAAAGACAAGCTTTCTGGTTTCCATGTCCCTTTTTGCTTCGGGAGTATCTACCTTTATACAATGCCGCCGTTTGGGTGCGATAGGAGCAAAGATGCTCTGCATCCAGGGAACCAGTTTTTCTTTTATCGGCCCTATTATCGCTACAGGAATGGTCGGCGGATTGCCGTTAATCTTCGGTTCCTGTATGGCTGCCGCGCCTATCGAAATGATTGTCAGCCGCACATTCAAATATCTGCGTAATATCATCACTCCGCTGGTTTCCGGTATTGTCGTACTGCTTATCGGATTGAGTCTGATAAAAGTAGGTATCGTATCTTGCGGAGGCGGATATGCAGCTATGGATAACGGTACGTTTGCTACCTGGGAAAACCTGTCTATTGCAGCACTGGTACTTCTTAGCGTCTTGTTTTTTAACCGTTGTGGGAACAAATACCTGCGCATGAGTTCCATTGTACTCGGTCTTTGCTTTGGCTATGGCTTGGCATTTGTTTTGGGAAAAGTGGATATGAGTGCGTTGAATGTGGAAATGCTGATGAACTTTAATATTCCCCAACCTTTTAAATATGGTGTTGATTTTAATGTGTCTTCTTTCATAGCCATTGGTCTGGTCTACCTGATAACTGCCATTGAAGCAACAGGTGACGTGACTGCCAACTCTATGATTTCCGGACTTCCCATTGAAGGAGATTCCTATTTGAAACGAGTTTCCGGTGGAGTAATGGCAGATGGATTCAATTCTTTCCTTGCCGGTGTATTCAACTCTTTTCCCAACTCCATCTTTGCGCAGAATAACGGTATTATCCAATTGACCGGAGTAGCCAGCCGCTATGTCGGTTATTATATTGCGGTAATGCTCGTTCTTTTGGGATTATTCCCCATCGTAGGTGCCGTATTCTCCTTAATGCCCGATCCTGTATTGGGCGGTGCAACCTTACTAATGTTCGGCACAGTAGCAGCGGCAGGAATCCGTATCATCTCCTCACAAGAAATAGGGCGTAAAGAAACTTTAGTATTAGCAGTCAGCCTCTCTTTAGGCTTAGGAGTAGAACTAATGCCGGACGTATTACAACAAGCCCCGGAAGCAATTCGAAGTATCTTCTCTTCAGGGATCACCACCGGAGGTCTTACTGCAATTATTGCAAATATAGTAATACGTGTAAAAGTTGTCGATTAATACTTGACACCTAATACTTGATACTTAAATTACTCATTTTATCGGTAGTGCGGAAGGGGAAATCAGGATACTCGTAAAGACTGAAGCGAGGTTCGGTTTCTCCTTTCGTATAATTCCAGATAGAAGCATAATCTTCCGGATCTTCTCCCATCTTGGCTAATTGGCGCAGATAAGCAGCCAGTGATTTATTTTCTACAATATAAATCTGTCCCATCTGGTCGATAATCGGGCTATGATGACGAGTGCCGTCATGTTCGAAGCGCAGAATACGTTTTCCTTCCTCCGTTAGTCCCACCACCTGAAAAGTCATACTCTTACCGATAGCCGGTAAATTCAGCACACTGCGATCCGTAGCAAGGAAAAGTAAATGATGCTTTCTCATGAAACGTCTTAATTGTTTGGCAACATCTTCTTTCGGCTCCTCTTCCGTTCCAACCTTCGTTTCTAATATCTTATATAATTCTTTTTCCTGTTCCGGCGTCATCCAGCCATAGATCTTTTCCTCTTGTTGTTCCTGCATCGAACGACTATTAGGAGCAAATACCGCATAATTTTCATTGAATCCCTTCACCGAGAAAGTATAATAACACATGACTCCCAATGAATTAAGCACCTGGCGAAGCCGCGTCGTATGTCCCCGGCGTGAAGCCGCCACGGTATATACCAACTGATTCGTGATAATCCATCCGGCAGAAAGAACTTTCCTGATTGCTTCTTTAGCTTCAGGCGTAACCTCCAACGGTGTCTGAAAATGAGTCTGGATAATAAACTGTTTCACCCCGATAGCCGAAGCCTTCTCCTTGAATTCCCGCAGAATATCCACCAATCCGTCATTGATACGCATCGGCAAATAAGCCAATAACCGTGACCCCAGCCGTACCCGTTGCAATTCCGCATATTTCTCTCCTTCCGGGCGTTCGAGATTCGCCCTCTGTTTGCGTGCCGCCATCCGATACACCGCATCCAGAATATTCTGAAGCGTCTTATTCTGACTCATCAGCGCATCGCCCCCTGTAATCAGGATATCCCGCAACTGCGTATCCTCTTCAAAATAAGTCATCAACCGGCGCAACTTACGATCCCATGATTCCTTCGGACGTAAAGACTCAAACTCGAAATTCAACCGTTCGCTTTGGAAATCATACATCCGCTGACAAGAAGCACAAAGTCCCCCGCAAGCTCGTCCCATCGTGTCAGGAATGAGAATAGCCACCTCCGGATACCGACGATGAATATTATGCCCGTCCGGCAGGAGCCATCCCGCAGCATTAGGCTTACCAGCCTCTACAATATCCTCCTTTTCCCACGCGCGAATATTTCCATACGTCTCCACCAACCGTGGCGAATAAAGAATATAACTCCGAATAGCATCGTCATTATACCCATATCCCGTGATATTGAGTAACGACAAATAATAAGGAGTCGCAAAAAATGGCATCCCCTTTTTTCGTGCCCGATAAAGCAAATACATAGTCTCCGAAGAAAGAGAATTCCCCAGGAACCGATTCAGTTCTCCCGGACTCTTCACGGCCATCGCCAAATGAAAGCGGAAATCATTCCACCATTCACTCACCAACCTGTATTTCTCCTCATAACTCATTCCCTCCTCAAAGTGGAAACGCACTGAAGGCTTCGACTTCCTGTTCTCAATCTTCTGAATCAGCAAGTGCAACATCCGTTCCTTATTTTCATCCCGTATCTCCCGTACCTCTTCATCCAGTCCGGTTTCCCACCGGTCATTCCGGCTTTTGATACGCTGCGGTGACGGCAAAGGCGTAACTTCTCCCTTCAACCGTTTAAACATCTGGTAAATTTCAATAAACAAATCCGTCGGCATCTCCATATTCTCCAACGTCCCCGTCAGAAACTCATAAAGCAGCCGAATAGTCTGTACTGACATATCCTGTCCCGTAGACAGTTCATGGACATTCTGCCCATCATAATGGAGTAAGAGTCGAATTTGCTCCCTTGCCTCCTCCGCAGCTTCGTTTTCTATCCTGCAAGTTTCCAACAACCGCAGTATTCCAGCCTTGAAATCCTCAACAGTAGAGCTCTTATCCGCTATCTCCACTATCTCCGGAATTTCCTGACCATAGATTTGTTTCAACTGTGAAAAAGTAAGTGTAAGCATTTTCTTTTGTTTCATAAGCAATCTATCAATTTTTAAATTATATAATAAGTATTTTAAGTTTGAACTACCCCGCGCCGCATGGTCTTCCGGCCTAGTCTGCCCTTCTTAACGCCGGGGATGAGACCGAAGTAGCCCGGCAGAAGCAGCCTTGTTTTTTTCTTTTTTGGTACTTTTTCTTTTGTATCAAGACAAAAGAAAAAAGTACATAAAGATAACAAAAAAAGCGGAAGTACAAAACCCCCGCTTTCTCTATCGTATTAATCTTTACGCTTTTCTAACATTTAACGCGACTCATTTTTTCGTTTCCGTGTCGTCATCCTTCCGTTTCGGCTCCTTCTTGGCAAGGAGAACGATATTATACACATAATCCGTCATCCACTGTTCCGAGTACCCCAGACGCTCTTTGTATTGACGGACAGCCGCAGCCGTTTTATGCACATCATCCGCCTTCCACACCATCTTGGTACAAACATCATGTACCGTTTTCTGCGTCATACCATACAAAGCCTTTTTAAAGATCGACGGCATACGGAACTTCCACTGCATCAGATTTCCCATCAACATCATCAGATCATTAGAAAATCCCTGATACATGAATAAATAAGATTGAATATCATTTTGAGTGCGGCAGTTACGTTTCACGGAAGCGTCGATTTCCTTGAAGAAATTCTCGTTCAACCCATAATCCTGCATCAGCATTTTGCGTGAGGCAGACTTTTCGGCCAATCCCAGTTTGCCGTTTTGAGTAGGCACTTTAAACAAACGTTTGAAGTTAGCTACGTCCGGCAGGAATCGGATATTGGTGATACCTAGGTTTGTGGCGATCACTGACTGGAAATACACCCGGGTCAGTGATATGAAATCTTCTACATTGCCGACTTTCGTTTCATCGGATTTTTTCTTGAATAAACCAAATAAGCCCATTGTTATCTCTACAATTTTATTATTTACAATTTACTATTTGAGCGCATGGAAGGTATATAACATAACTACCATCTGTCAATTTCCGTGCAAAGGTACAAAAACAGTTGGTTTTCACCAACATTCCAAGTCCTTTTCGATGTCCGGCATAGACTCTTTCTTAAAAACAGGACTTTGAATGCCGGCTTTCTTTTGTGCCCGGTAATCATTTAAATATTGTTTGTGGTTATTCGTTTTTTATTCGGAAGTAGAATTTATGATTTTCGAATACGGGTTCCACAATATCATAACGGACAAATTTGGCGAGCAGATGTTCAGCGGCACGTCGTGAAAGTCCGGTTTGGCGACAGTAGCGGTTGAGTGAGAGTAAAGTGCCATGTTCCAGTTGTTCGAGCAGTAGCTGTTCACGTTCGGTGTAACGGATCAGTTCGCCACGGGGGCTGTCGCTTTGTTGCCATACACGGAGATGTATAGGTGTTGCCAGAATGTTTTCATCCTTGATACGGAGATAGGCTAGAGGTTTCCCTGTTTCGTCTTTGGCGTAAACTGGTTTATGCGGAGTCTCTTCGATGGTCGCTACCAACACTTGCCGTCCCTCCACTATATATGTTTGTAATGTGTATTCCACTTCCGGTACGCAATAAAGTTGTGCGGCGGCCTCAATCATATATTTTTCTTCTTCGGAGCGTACTCCCGCAATTTTGCCATTGTCTTTTACGCCAATAAGTAATCTTCCTCCGTCCGTGTTGGCAAAAGCCGAGAGTGTTTTGGCAATTTTGCGTGCGTCGGAAATTTCGAATTTAAAGTCCTGTTGCTGGTGCTCTCCTTCAGCAATCAATGCATGTATATAATCGGTATCTGTAAGCAGTTTCATGGCTACAAAGGTAGGTAAAAATGGTGAAAAGCCCCTTTTTTAGATATTTTTCGAAGATTATTTCAAAAAAAATATTGATTTTATGCTTTTATTTCGGGAAACAGTGTATTTTTGCGGCACATTATTAACGAAAAAAATAAAAGGATTATGAAAGAATTGGTAGAAAAAGTAGCAGCTCTTTATGCTGACTTCTCAAAAGATGCTAACGCGCAGATCGAAAACGGTAACAAAGCAGCAGGAACTCGTGCTCGTAAAGCTTCTTTGGAAATCGAAAAAGCAATGAAAGAATTCCGTAAAGCATCTTTGGAAGCTTCTAAGAAATAATTAGAAGACTACTAAGATATCGAAAAAGAGGGCATATCGTGAAGCGATATGCCCTCTTTCTATTTTTATGCGAAATGACTTTTTAGTTGTTTTAGCACGGATAGTGATGATGATTTAGATAGAAAGGTGTATGTTTGTATGTGGCACCCCAAAAATATATGAGTAGTATTAAGCTTCTGCTTCCTTTTTATGTTAATGCTAAATACGGTGGAGTCTTCATTTGCAATATTGTTGTTTGTTGGGCTTGCAAAACTTTTTTCCTCTATGCGCATCTCAAATTAAATCGTATATTTGCGAAAAGAATCAAGATTGGGAATTATGAACGAAAACGTCTTAGCTAAACTGAAGATACTTGCGGAATCTGCCAAGTACGACGTTTCCTGTTCTTCCAGTGGTACGGTGCGCTCCAATAAGCCGGGCACGCTGGGAAACACTGTCGGAGGATGGGGAATCTGCCACAGCTTTGCCGAGGACGGACGGTGTATCTCGCTATTGAAAATCATGCTTACCAATTATTGTATCTACGACTGTGCTTACTGTATCAACCGTCGTAGCAACGATCTTCCCCGCGCTACATTTTCCGTTTCGGAATTGGTGGAACTGACGATGGAATTCTATCGTCGTAACTACATTGAAGGGCTGTTTCTTAGTTCCGGAGTGGTCCGCAATCCGGATTATACGATGGAGAGACTGGTGCGTGTAGCTAAAGATTTGCGGCAAGTGTACCGGTTTAACGGTTATATTCATCTCAAGAGTATTCCCGGTGCCAGTCGTGAATTGGTGAATGAGGCCGGGCTGTATGCCGACCGTTTGAGTGTCAACGTCGAAATTCCCAAAGAAGAAAACCTGAAACTCCTTGCGCCGGAGAAAGATCATAAAAGTGTATTTGCTCCGATGAAATATATTCAGCAAGGTGTATTGGAGAGTAAGGAAGAACGGCAGAAGTTTCGCCATGCACCCCGTTTCGCGCCTGCGGGACAAAGTACCCAAGTGATTGTGGGAGCTACCTCCGAGTCGGATAAAGATATTCTTTTCCTTTCGTCGGCTCTTTACGGCCGGCCGACCATGAAGCGTGTCTATTACTCGGGCTACGTTTCTGTGAATACGTATGATAAACGTCTTCCGGCATTGAAGCAACCGCCTTTGGTACGTGAAAACCGGCTCTATCAGGCTGACTGGTTATTGCGTTTTTACCAATTCAAGGTGGACGAAATTGTGGATGATGCCTATCCGGATCTCGACCTCGAGATAGACCCGAAACTCTCGTGGGCTTTGCGTCATCCCGAGCAGTTTCCTGTCGACATCAACAAAGCGGACTACGAAATGTTGCTCCGTGTGCCGGGAGTGGGAGTGAAGTCGGCGAAGCTGATTGTCGCTTCCCGCCGTTTTTCGCGACTGGGTTTTTATGAACTAAAGAAGATAGGAGTGGTGATGAAGAAGGCGCAATATTTCATCACCTGCAAAGAGCTGCCTCTCCAAATGCAGACCGTGAACGAACTTTCACCGCAACGGGTACGTAGCTTATTGCTGCCGAAACCGAAAAAGAAAGTGGATGAACGCCAATTGTTACTTGATTTTGGCGAATCGTAAATTATCAAATAGTAAATATAACAAGTGAATATTTATATCTACGATAAAACCTTTGATGGTCTGCTGACTGCCGTGTTCGACGCCTATTTCCGCAAGACCTTTCCTGATGACTTATTGTCGGAAGGAGATGCTTTACCCTTATTTTATGATGAGTTACATACCGTAGTCACCGATGAAGAAAAGGCCGGGCGTGTGTGGCGGGGATTGCAGAAGAAAGTCTCTGTTTCTGCTTTGGGCTGCCTCACACAAAGTTGGCTGTCGGAGCTTCCGGAGGTAGGGATGCTTATTTTTCGTTATATCCGTAAAGCGATCGACTCACCCCGTTCCATCGAAACCAATTTTGGCGATCCGGACGTTTTGCAATTGGCGCAAATATGGAAGAAAGTGGATGGCGAACGTGTGCACCTGATGCAGTTTGTCCGTTTTCAGAAAGCTGCGGATGGTACATTCTTTGCGGCTTTCGAACCGCAGTATAATGCGCTTCCTCTTACCGTCCACCATTTCAAAGACCGTTTTGCCGATCAGAAGTGGATTATTTACGACATGAAACGCCGTTATGGTTTTTATTATGACTTGCAAGAAGTGACGACCATCTCGTTTGATGATGACAGCCGTGAATCCCATCTGATTACGGGGATGCTGGATGAAAGTCTGATGGACAAGGATGAGAAGCTTTTCCAACAACTCTGGAAAACTTATTTCAAGGCCATTTGTATCAAAGAACGTATCAATCCAAGAAAGCATAGGCAAGATATGCCTGTACGTTATTGGAAGTATCTGACGGAAAAGCAGAAATAGAGTTCCATCCTTTCCAAATAGAAAAGACTCGGCGTGCGTTTATATAGACCATCGAATGAGGAGACAATATCCCCCTCAAAAAAGAACTGGAAAGTAATACCTTTCCCTTCATTATAGAAAAACAGCCTTTACGGATTAGATAGAGTTTTTCCGCAACTTTTTCTTCCTCCAAAAGAATTGCTTTGGAAGGAACAGACAGATATTCAAATTTTATCTGTGATTCAATAAAATGATTTAAATGGCTGTTTTCTATCATAATGCGATGTTGTTAGGGAACTCTTTCAGAAACGACGATAATCTTATATTGCTCCAAAGAACAATGGATTGATATAAAAACTGTCGCAGAGATGAAGAGATGGAGTTTATCTGCGCTTGTAAACAACCTCAATCACTCCATTATAATTTAATGTATTAACTAGCCTCAAATTTATCATACCACCTGTTTCTTCAAATAACTTTGTGCCTCCACCAAGAATAACAGGTATGATTGAGATATGGAATATATCTATTAAATCTTCTTTCATCAATTGATTTATAATATCAGCTCCTCCGCAAATCCAGATATTCTTTCCTGTTTCTTTCCTAAGTTTATTGACAAGTTGGCATGGATCGGCATTTGTAAATTTTATATCCATTGTGTCAGTCATCGATGCATCATGAGTAAAGACATAGGTTATAGTTCCCGAATACGGCCATCTGCTGGGTGATAGCTCCGTTGTTATTTGTTCATAGGTTTTTTTTCCCATGATGACAGTGTCTACATTGTCGAAAAAAGCCGAATAGGTATCCTGCATTTCTACGGAATCATCTTGTCCTTTTATCCAATTCACGGATTTTTTGCAATCTGCGATATATCCATCAAGACTCATTGCAATATATAACACAACCTTTTTCATGCTATCCAAAATGAATGTTTACTTGTTTTTTATACTTTTTCTTTTAATCGCCGCAAAGATACATAAAACGATTATAATTTCATTCCTTTGCTTTTCTTTGCTTCTTCTGTTTTTGTTTCTCTTTTATCTTTCTGTAAAGGGGCTTTTTGAGTTTTTCGATTCTTTATTTCTTCAATTATTCAATTCGCTGCACTGTTACCTCCGGAAACTCCTGTATCAATGAAAGCAAATGTCCTTCATCGTTATTTCGTTTCGACTTGATGACCATACTCACCTGATAAAACTCTGCTTCACCCTTATGCAATGTTTCCATTTCGTAAGAGACTATCAGGTAGTCTTTAGAGTTGAATTTGTCCGCTATTTGTTTCAGAGTGTCTTTGTTGGTAGTAGAGAAAGAAACCATCGAGCTTTTCATTCCGATGCTTTTAAACAGGTAAGTAAGTAATTCCAGTCCGATGAGGGTCAATACCATGGCAGCAATGCCGATGGTGTACATTCCTGCGCCTACTGCCAGTCCGATACCGGCTGTTGCCCAGATTCCTGCGGCGGTAGTCAGTCCGCGTACAATCTGCTTTTGGAAGATGATGGTTCCCGCACCGATAAATCCGATACCACTGACGACTTGTGCCGCCACACGACTGGGATCAAGCGTGACACTGCTTTCTTTTATAATCTCCTGAAATCCGTATTGAGAAACAATCATAATCAGGGCACTGCCTAGCGATACGAGGAAATGAGTACGGTATCCGGCCTCTTTGGCACGGTATTCACGATCCAGTCCGATGATCGCCCCCAGTATTCCGGCGACCAATAAACGAATTACGAAATCTATGTTCAACATCATGTGTTCAATCTCCTTTCTACTTTTTTATTGTTTGTGGAAAAATACTTGGAACTATAAATATACAATTATTTCTCCTTTAGGGGTCATTAATTTAGTAATATTTGAATGTATCCGTTTCATTTTATCGTATATTCGCAGACTCAAATGAATGTTTAATCCTGTGATTGAGTGAATAATGAAGAAAAGATTTTTTTATATAATCAGCTTTTTGCTGATCTTTTGTATAGAGGTGCTGATAGCTTTGTATGTACGTGATAATTTCATACGTCCTTATGTCGGAGATATGCTGGTGGTAGTCCTGGTGTATAGTTTTGTGAGAATATTTCTCCCGACAGGAATTCCTCGGATGCCGTTTTATGTCTTTCTTTTTGCTTGTTTTGTAGAAGTGTTGCAATACTTCCAGTTGGTAGAGATGTTGGGCATTACCAACCATGCAGCCAGAATCATTTTGGGCTCTACGTTCGATTGGGCGGATATAGCTTGTTATGCGGCGGGATGTGTATTTATTGTTTTATTCGAGCGTTTGTTTCAGCATAAGTCATAAAATTTATTTCTTTTCCACGTCTGTTTCGGATGGATTCAGATGATGTCCGCAATATTTGCAAAACTCGGCATTGTCTTCGTGTCCCGAACGATGGCAGTGGGGACATTCTTTGTCTCTTCTGCGTTTGTAGTCTTTCATCATGGAGGCGGATACAATCCCTGTCGGTACGGCAATAATCGTGTAACCGATTAGCATGACACAGGCGGAAAGGAACTTCCCGAGACCGGTGACGGGGGTAATGTCTCCATAGCCTACGGTAGTCATGGTGACGATAGCCCAGTAAATGCTGTTCGGAATGTTGTTGAACTGTGAGTTGGGTTGTGTTCCTTCAATCATATACATCAGTGTGCCGATGGAAGTCACCAGGATGACGACAAATAAGAAAAATACCGCAATCTTCTTGCTGCTTTCGCGTAAGGCGGTGAGCAGTCGTTCGCCCTCATTCAGAAAGTTGAAGAGCTTGAAGACACGGAATACCCGTATCAGGCGGAAAGCACGGATGATGAGCAGATAGCGTGCACCGGGGAAGAGCAGTCCGATGTAGAGAGGAAGGGTGGCCAGCAAGTCTACGATTCCGAAGAAGCTGAATATGTATTTCCGGGGACGGGGCGAGCAGTAGATTCTCGTCAAGTACTCGAAAGTAAAGAAGGCGGTGAAAAGATATTCCATAATAACGAACGGAGTCGTCAGAAAGCTGGGAAGTCCTTTCAGGCTTTCGATGATGACAAGCAGTACGCTGACCAGAATACAACCGATAAGAATCACGTCGAACAGTTTCCCGGCGGGAGTGTCCGATTCGAAGATGATGACATACAACTTTCGTTTCAGTTTTTCGTCATGTAAAAAACGATGGATTCTTTCTTTCAGTTTCATACTAAATGAAATTTTTGGAGAAGAGGTTAAGGAGAGGCTTTTCAGTCAATGACCCATTGTTTATTGTAAGCCTCTGTTTTTTTCGGATCGTAATACATTCCTTCTTGTGTAGGAATATAGAGGGTGTATGTCTTTCCGGTCCTGTTTTTTAATGAGGTGTCGCGCAGCCAGGGGTTGGCATCACGGAGTTGTGCATAAGTGATACCTTGTGATTTGGCATAATCATTCAAATCATCGATGGAAGTGGTGACAGTCACCTTTTTGTAAGGAATAGGCGGATATAGATGTTCCCGCTTCAGCAGAAATCCGTAACGTTGCGGGTTGTTGAGTATCTCTTTGGCTGCCAATAGGCGGAACATATAGCGGGAAGTTTCTTCTACCAGCCATAAGTCCATGGCATGACTTGCCAATTGCTTGTCGAGTTGGGAGGAGATACGTCCCTGTCCGGCATTGTAGGCGGCGGAGACAGCCATCCAGTCTCCATATTTGGCATACGCTTGTTTGAAATATTTGCAGGCGGCTACGGTTGCTTTTTCAATGTGGTAGCGTTCGTCTATGTTGTCGTTCACTTCCAGTCCGAATTCCCGTCCGGTGGCGGGCATAAACTGCCACAACCCTGCTGCTCCTGCCGGAGAGCGGGCGATGTTGTTCAGGTTACTTTCGATTACCATCAGGTATTTGAAGTCGTCGGGGATGCCGTTGGCTTTCAGTATCGGTTCTATGAGGGGGAAATACCGGTTGGCACGTTTTATCAGTAGCATGGTGGTGGAATGCATATAGGTGAAAGCCATCATTTCACGATCCATCCGTTCGCGGCGGTCATAGCGGCGGAGGTCAATGGTTTCCCCGTCAAAGGTAACCTGGGCGGGAACGGTGGGCGAGGTGACGCAATAAGGTACTTCCGATTTAGCGGAATGTTGTTCGGTCACCTGGCTGCTGCCTGTCAATATAGGCATGGATGCGCCGATGCAAAATACTAATATAAGTGTAAGAATATAGTTGATTTTAGTTTGTTTCTTCATTTATTTATTTCATTATTTCAGTTGATATAATTCAGTTTCTTGTTCAGACTTTGTTGGACTGTTCACATACTTGCCATTCTCGCCAAGCAGATCGCTTTCTGTATTCCGTCCGCCCTGTTTGTAGATGTCGTTCATCATCTCCTTTATTTGATAGAACAAATTTTCTCTCTCTTTGTCAGTCAGTTCAGAGATTTTTTTCTTTCAGTGCTAAAGTCTATCTTGCAAAGATAATCCCATTTTGTTTTTTTCAAAGAACTTTTCTTGCATTTTATACGTTTTTCTAATAGAGTTAAAATAAATAATGAATCAAGATGAATATAGCAATGACCGGAGCTACCGGATATATAGGTAAACATCTTTCCAACTATCTCACAGAAAAGGGCGGACACCGGATTATTCCCTTGGGAAGATCGATGTTCCGCGAAGGTATGTCCGGACATTTGATTCAGACATTGACGCATTGCGACGTAATCATCAACCTGGCTGGCGCACCCATTAATAAGCGTTGGACACCGGAGTACAAACAGGAATTGTTCAACAGCCGCATTGTGGTGACGCATCGTATTATCCGTGCATTAAATGCTGTCAAGACAAAACCGAAACTGATGATTTCAGCTTCCGCTGTGGGCTATTATCCTCCGGAAGTAGAAGCGGACGAATATACCCGTACCCGCGGCGACAGTTTTCTTTCCGATCTTTGTTATGCATGGGAGAAAGAAGCTAAACATTGTCCCGAACCTACCCGGCTCGTCATTACACGCTTTGGTGTAGTGCTTTCTCCGGATGGAGGGGCGATGCAGCAGATGCTTCGCCCTTTGCAAACCACAAAGGTAGCTACCACCATCGGTCCTGGTACTCAGGCTTTTCCGTGGATAGCCATGCACGACCTTTGTCGCGCCATGGAGTTTTTTATCACTCACGAAGAAACGCGAGGTGTGTATAATCTGGTAGCTCCGCAACAGATTTCACAATATTCTTTTACCCGTGAGATGGGAAAAGCTTATCAGGCATGGACAACGATTATTGCTCCGCAACGGGCTTTCCGTATATTTTACGGTGAAGCGGCCTCCTTCCTGACAGCCGGTCAGAAAGTCCGCCCGACACGTCTGACAGAAGCCGGGTTTCGTTTTTCCATCCCTACTGTCGAACGTCTTTTTAAAGGTACGGACCACAGTACGGTTACCTCTCTCGACTTGAACCGATATATGGGACTTTGGTACGAAATAGCCCGCTACGAGAACCGTTTTGAACACGGACTGGTAGATGTCACAGCCACTTACACGCTTCGTTCTGACGGCACGATTCGTGTGGAGAACCGAGGGTGCAAGCGCAATTCCCCTTACGATATCTGCAAGACTGCCAACGGACACGCCAAGATATCCGATCCCGCGCAACCGGGTAAACTGAAAGTCTCTTTTTTCCTTAATTTCTACTCTGATTATTACATATTGGAGCTGGATGAAGAGAATTACAACTATGCCCTTGTAGGTAGCAGTACCGATAAATATCTCTGGATACTAAGCCGCACGCCGCAGCTGCCCGAGGAAATCAAAAAGAAACTTGTCACTGCTGCCGAACGTCGTGGTTACGATACAAACCGGTTGCAATGGATAGAGCAACTTTGAAAACTTTTGAACAATATAGATTATGGATTACGAAATTATTCATCAACCCGAACAGAAACTGTTCAAGACTGAAGTAGACGGTCGCACCGCCTTTGTACAATATCGCCTCTTAGGTGATTCTCTCGACATTATTCATACCGTCGTGCCCCGTCCGATAGAAGGGCGCGGAATAGCCGCTGCGCTGGTAAAAGCTGCGTACGACTATGCAATAACCAATGAGATGAAACCAAAAGCCACTTGTTCCTACGCGGTAAAGTGGTTGGAACGCCATCCGGAACTGGGGTAAACCGTTGTCCGAATGGCGTCAACAGAATTGTTTGTGTTTTTATTGATATTTGGTAGAAAAAAGTCCTAATAATTGGCTTTTGCTTAATGGTTTGGTGAGGAATGCGTTGCAACCTGCTTCCATGGCACTCGCTCTGTCAGAATCGAATGCGTAAGCTGTCAGGGCGATAATCGGAACTGTGGTATTGAATTCCCTGATTTTTCGTACTGCTTCGAGTCCGCCCATAATCGGCATCTTCATATCCATAAGGATGATGTCATACTGTTCGTTGCGCAACTTCTCAAGCGCTTCCACTCCATTTTTTACTCGTGTGAGATTGTATTTGAAGAGAATGTGCTGCACTAAAGAAAAGTTACTGTCGTTATCTTCAGCAATCAGTACTTTGAAATCTTTCTTGTTGATTTCGCTCAATGAAGGTATTTGCTGTGCGGGAGCCGGTGTCGCAGACGTATTTTTACTATCTTGTATTTCACCATTCTCCTGTGTATCTATTTTACAGGGAACCCATGCCCAGAAAGTGGAACCGATACCTGGATTGGAAGTAAAGCCGATTTCTCCTCCTGCGCCCTCTATGATTGCTCTGGAAATGGCCAGTCCGAGCCCTGTGCCTTGTGCAAATTCGTTGAGCTTCTGGAAACGACCGAATACTCTATCCTGCAATTCCACCGGGATACCGACACCCGAATCCTGTACATAGAATCGTATTCCTTCGTTTTCTATACTATATCCCATTTTGATAAATCCTGCGTGGGTACATTTCACCGCATTGGTAAGGAAATTCATCCATACCTGTTTCAGGCGGTTGACATCGAGAAATATCCAGCAGTCCGAACAAGGATTGTCAACAAAGAGTTTCACGTCGGGATTAGTCATTTTCTGTTGAATCATCATATACAGCTCGTTGCAGACTTTCGACAGATTGAATTTCTCCCTTTTACGTTCGAGAATTCCCGATTCTATTTTGGAAAGGTCGAGGATATCATTAATGAGCCGTAGCAACAATTCGTTGTTCGATTCGATGATATTCATGTATTCTTCTTTTTCGGACGGGTCATCGCAGTGCACCATCAGACCGGAGAAGCCTACAATGGCGTTCAGAGGCGTACGTATTTCATGGCTCATATTGGCGAGGAAGGCAGATTTGAGCCGGTCGGAAAGTTCCGCTTTTTCTTTCAGCTCTTTCAGTTCCTGCGCCATCTTTTCCCATTTTGTATTGTTGAACTTGATACCGGTATAGCGGGTGACGTTTCCTTTTTTATCTCTTTCCACGGGGATTCCCGTTACAATCAGAGTTTGCCATTCATTCTCCCATTTACTTTTGGAACGGTACTGGAAACTGAATTCTTTGTCTGTTCGCCGAATCATATATTCGATATGTTTGCAAACACAGTCCCAATCTTCCGGATGGGTAACTTCCATGTAATCGTTCGGCGTGATGGTCCTTTCCGGGTGATAGTCGTTGACGGGGTCGTTGAATGCTTTGAACTGCCTGGTCAGGACATCAAAATCCCAGTAAGACATTCCGATAGTCTTGAAAGTGAGCTCCATTTTGTAGTTTCTTTCTTTTACTTCCTCGTCCAGTTGGTGAAGTTTGGATATGTTTTGGCGGAAACCGGTGAAGCGTATGTTGTTGCCGTCTTCATCCTTCTCAAAAGGTACGCCCAGGATGTTGCAGTACTGCCATGAATCGTCGTATTTTGTTTGTATGCGACAGGTGAAATTGATAGTGATCTCTTTTCCCGAAAGCATAGATTGCATGGCGTCATAGGCGGCAGAACGGTCATCGGGATGGATGACTTCCATATATTCTGTGATGGAGAGCAGTTTGTTGCTTGCGTAATCGTTGATAGGGTCGTGGTAGGACTCGAATTTCTGGCTACGTACATCGAAATCCCAGTGAATGATATTGCTCACCTGCATGGCAAGTTCGCGTTTGGTCATCAGTTCCTGCGTTTTCTTTACCATTTGTAATCTTTCGGTAATGTCCAGCTGGGTTCCGATAATCAATAATTTCCCCATGTGCTCGGCCGATAGACGCATTCTGCTTTCATAGTGGCGATATTGTTTTTCGGCTTCATCGAAGAAGCGTAAGGTGATTTGTCCGTTTTCGATTTCCTTATTTATTAGCTGTGAAAACACGAGGCGCAACTGTTCACAGTCCTGTGGATGCAATATATCCAATAATTCGTCCAATGTCATTTTTTCTTTCACAATGGACGTACCATGTAATGAACTGAATGTTTTTTTGCGGACATCATATACCCAGGAAGACATATTTGCGGCCTCCATCGCCATCTCCAGATTTTTCTTGTTTTCTTCTGTCCGGAATTCCGTTTCTTTTACCACTGTTTTGTCGTTGGAGAGCAGCATATGTCCGATGATGTCTCCTGCTTTATTCCATAAGGGGATTACCTGGACTTCGAAAATCATGCTGTTCTTGTTATGAGTCGTAAAATACTCGTCTTCATTGATGCGGTTGAAATCATACTCAAATTCCAGCATTATATTTTCTTCCCCACCTTGTATTCTGGCTTTGAGCTGCTCATCCATATAAGGACTGGAAAACAGGTTGACTGTGCCTACTACGCTATTCCGGTCATTCACTCCATACATTTTCAATGCGTGGTCATTGATGAAACGTAAAACGCCGTCCGTGTCATACATCTCTATGCTTATTGGCAGGCGGGCATATATACTTTCCGCAAACAGAACTTTCTCGTGTATTAATTCGGTTATTTCTTGTTCGAAGATTGTTTGGTTGTTTTCACTGGGAAGAGTTTCCTTTTCATTCATTTTAGTTGTTGTTTATTTTCGTCTGTCGGGTTAAATGGGAAATTTAGTTGCAGAGTGTACGTACATTGTTTTTTATCACTGCAATATACTCCTTACTTACAAATGTAATAAAAACAATAGAGAAAAGGAAATAATGAACGAAAAAACTGAAATAAGGGATAATTACGGTTTTGCTCAAATTCACAGGAATGTATCCTGATTGCTAACATATCTCTTGAATTACTGCATAATAGTGAAAAAAAGAAAGGTAATCTGTGATTGAATGCTTTTTGTGAATAAACGATTAGTAATGGGAAATTTAAGGATTTTGACTTGAACGCAGATGTCTATACGTGGAATATAGAATTTTAGCGAACCGGTGTATGACCGGAAGAGAAAAAACGCTTCGTTTTTTTTATATAAACTTTCAGAGATACGCTTCTCTCTGAAAGTTTATATTTATTACATATTATTTCCATCTCTTCAACTGTGGAAAGAACTCTTTCATCGTTTTACGTGCTTCTTCCACCGTGTATTTCACTTCCGAGTCTTTATTGAACTCATCCAGATAATTCAGGTTGAGTTCGATCATTTCGTCCATTGTACACTCTTTTGTGAAATGTCCGTCCGCATAGCAATAGTGGCAATAATCCTGATTCTTGCTACCGTCTGCTTCTTTTCCAAAAGTTGAGTCGTCTATCGGCATACCGCAACTTTGACAAATTTTTTGTTCCATCTTTTTGTTAGATTATAAATTTATGTTACAGGACAAATATAGGTAGAATTGTTGGAATAGGAGTTGTCCGATCTTGCTAATTACCTGTTCATTTCCTGGCTTGTTCACTTTTGGGGTTAATTTGTTTTCACCGGCAGGCGTTTCCACATCCAGCGGGGAATCATTTTCCAGAAAAACACCAGAATCCGGTAGCGCCAGTCGATTACTGCCACCCGTTGTTTCCGCTTCAGCGACCAGGAGATATGACGGCCCACTTTGGCGGCGTCCATCAGCAGTGGATAATGCGTTCCGTCATTCAGTAAATCGGTGGCAACAAATCCGGGACGAATATCGGTAAAACGGATATGTAGTTTTTGCAGGTATGACAGTTGTTCGAGCGCATCTATATAAGTGTTTTGAAAACGTTTGGTGGCAGAATAGGCAGGAGCAACTCCGAGGCCTTTCGTTCCGGCAATGGAACTGATAACGGCCAGGTGTCCGCCTCCGTTTTTCTTGAAGTACATGAAAGCGGTATCTACCATCCGGATAAAGCCTTCTACATTGGTACGTGCTGTATTCAGTTCTACTTCCATATTCATGTCCATATTCTGGAAACCGATGCCGGAACTAAGAAGAAACAAATCCATGCCGCCTAGTTTGTCGATGAGCAGATTCAGCTTTTCGCTTGCGTCCTCTTGGGTTACGTCCAATGCTTGGATTTGAATTTGATCCGGTGCTGCCCGTTGCAAATTTTCGAGAGAAGATTGCCGTCTGCCGGCTACTCCGATTTTCCAGCCTTCCAGTAACAGGCATTTTGCAACTTCTTGTCCGATACCGGAGGTGGCCCCTATGATAATGGCTTTTCTCATTACTGATTTTTTAGTAAGTTATAGGTTCAATAAATGTCGTATGGTTTGCCAGGGTGCATAGAACAACATTCTCGGTCCGGAAAAACGCATTACCTGTCGCATTCGTTCGCGCAGGACGGGCTTGTAACAATGTACCGTGCACTCTTTGCATGCACCCTTTTTCTCTCCAAACGGACAACGGTCGAGACGGGCATGCGCATAGCGAAGCAACTCTTCACAGTCGGTACAAAGAATGTTGTTTTTTTCTTTTTTCCGACAATAGAGGCGGATCATTAACTCTACTGTTTTCTTTTCGTGTGCGATGCGTGATTCCTTCATCTCTTTCTTCTTTACACTTTGGATTGACAAAGATAGCGAAGATTATGCAGAAACACAGGCGTATTCTGTTAAAATGTACCTTCTTTCTTTTTCTATTGGTTTTTTGAAACATCTTTCGAAGAGCTTGTTGTTGACGGAAACAATCTGTATCTTTGCGGAATGAAAAAGTTATTGTGTCCGCAATGTAAGATTGCGGCTATGTATGTGAAGAATGAGCAGGGTGAAAGGCTACTGGTCTATGTGCTCGAAAATGGTGAAGTTGTTCCCAAGTATCCGGAAGATTCGATGGAGGGTTTCGACTTGACAGAAGTTTTCTGTCTGGGTTGTTCGTGGCATGGCTCACCTAAACGACTGATGAAATGATTAACAGTCTGGTGATTAGTGATTGACAGTTTAGTGATTAATGATTAACGTACTACGCAATATTGAATTGTAGCACATACGCCGCATGGCATTATCACTAAACCGTTAATCACAATTATTTGATTTATGTCAACTAAAAGAGGAATGGAAATCGAGAACAAGTTCGTTTGATTTTCCGTATCTTTGCGCCCGATTTTAGAACATAGACGTATGGCAACTTCTAAAGAAATGACGGCAGGGCCGGCATTACCTCTCATTTTAAAGTTTACACTGCCGCTTTTACTCGGCAATCTGTTGCAACAAACGTATTCGCTTGTTGATGCTGCAATTGTAGGAAAGTTCTTGGGAATTAACGCGTTAGCTTCTGTCGGAGCCAGCACGTCAGTGGTGTTTCTCATTCTCGGGTTCTGCAATGGATGTTGCGGAGGGTTCGGGATACCTGTTGCGCAGAAGTTTGGGGCGCGGGATTACAGTACGATGCGTAGTTATGTGGCCGTCAGTTTGAAACTGGCTGCGGGAATGTCTGTGGTGATTGCTCTTCTCACCAGTATTTTATGTGAGGATATTCTTCGGATCATGCGTACACCGGAGAATATATTTGAAGGGGCTTATGCTTATCTGCTTGTCACTTTCATCGGTGTGCCGTGTACGTTCTTCTATAATCTTCTTTCGAGCATTATCCGTGCGCTGGGAGACAGTAAGACGCCTTTTTGGTTTCTGTTGTTTGCGGCTGTTTTGAATATCATTCTCGACTTGTTCTGTATTCTGGTACTTGACTGGGGAGTGGCGGGAGCTGCTGTCGCTACTGTCTTTTCGCAAGGATTGTCGGCTGTTCTCTGCTATATTTATATGTATCGGAAGTTTGAAATATTGCAGGGCACTCCGAAAGAACGCCGGTTTCAGTCGAAACTGGCTAAGACGCTGCTCTATATCGGTGTGCCTATGGGATTGCAGTTTTCTATCACGGCTATCGGCAGCATTATGCTCCAGAGTGCGAATAATGCATTGGGAACGGCGTGTGTGGCAGCCTTTACGTCTGCTATGCGCATCAAGATGTTCTTTATCTGCACGTTCGAAAGTTTGGGCATTTCGATGGCTACATATAGCGGACAGAATTACGGAGCGGGTAAACCGGAACGTATTTGGTTGGGAATCAAGGCTAGTGCTCTGATGATGATTATTTATGCGGCATTCACGTTCCTTCTTCTGATGGTAGGGGCTAAATATTTCGCGCTGATCTTCGTAGACCCGTCGGAAACGGAAATTCTGCTGGATACGGAGTTGTTCCTGCATATCTCCTGTATGTTCTTCCCGATGCTTGGTTTGTTGTGCATCTTGCGTTATACTATTCAGGGAGTAGGCTTTACCAATCTTGCTATGTTCTCCGGAGTGGCGGAGATGATTGCGCGTATTCTTGTCAGTCTCTATGCCGTACCGGCATACGGCTTTATTGCTGTCTGCTACGGTGATCCGATGGCTTGGATAGCAGCAGACTTATTCCTGGTGCCGGCCTTTATCTACGTTTATCGCAGGTTGAAGAAGCAGGTGTTTGTAAATTCGACTGTACAGCAGACTGTTGCATAATTATCTTTTCTCAGGCTAAGAATATTCCTTTGTTTGAATTTAGAAATCGGCCTCTTTCTGTATACGGAGAATGTCTCCGTATATGGGATGACGGAATTCTATATATTCGGCATGGAGGTATAGTCTGTCCGCTTTCTTTCCGTAGAGCTCGTCTCCAAGTATGGGGCATCCCAAGCCTTCCGGATGGGCGGCGTGTACTCTTAACTGATGTGTTCGTCCGGTCAATGGATAGAAGATTATCCGGGTGTGTTTTCTTGATTCATTGAAAGTGCTTCCTGATTCACTGATGATCCTATATTCTGTAATTGCCTCTTTTCCGTATTCTTTATTAACGATTTGTCGGGGACGGTCAAGGGGATTTAAACAGAGAGGGAGTTCGATCCTTCCTGTTCTTTCTGATAGTACTATTCCATCCAGCACAGCCACATAGCGTTTCTTGATACTTCTGTTTGCAAATTGTGCCTGTAAATCCTGATGTACCTCTTTTATTTTGGCAACGAGCAATAATCCTGAAGTAGCCATATCGAGCCGGTGTACAATCATGGGTCCGGTAGCTTCGGGATATTTCTTCTTCAAACGATGATAGACTGAATCTCTGTCCTCCGCTTTTCCCGGAACGGACAACATTCCTGCCGGTTTATTGACTACCAGCAACCATTCGTCTTCAAACACGATTTCCAGTTCTTTATCTTCATGAACAGGATTCAGCAGTGGATTTTCGTCTACCTCCAATCCTTGCAACATGTGTTGCAGAATCGGTTCACACTTCCCTTTACAGGAAGGATAATAATATCCGTGATGCCGGATTTCATTTTTAGGAGAGTCGCCCCACCAGAATTCAGCCATAGCCAATGGCTTTAATTGATGAAGATACGCATATTGCAATAACTTGGGCAAAGCACATTCACCTGCACCGGCAGGGGGAACTTTCTGAACCGTTTGCTCGAAAATAGTATACAAGTCTTTCACCTCTCCTTGGGCGTTTAGCAGCCGGAACTGCTCGAATAACTTTCTTTGTAAAGCTGCCGAACGTTCTTTTCGTTCGGTTTTCAGTCGCTCTATTTCAATATCGAAGTGCCTGACTTCCGTTTCGAGCTCTTCCAATCGTTTTTTCCATTCCTTTTCCAGTCGTTTGTATTCCGCCTTTTGGTATTGGCTTTCCCGAATCAGGGAGGCTTGTTCTTCTTCGGAAATCTCGGGGGGAGACTGGCGACGAATCTCTCTCGCTTTCTTTGCCATTTTAAGCTCCGCTTTTGCTTGATTCAAAACAGCGTTAGCCTGTTCCGTTTCTATCTTCCATTTTTCTTTTGAATCGAGATAAGAACTACTGTTTTCCAATTCACGAATACGGATATTAATGGCAGAAATCTGTTCTTCTTCAATTTTGAAGAATCCCTCCGGTTGTAATAAGTCATAAACGGGAGGAACGAAATAAGGATGCAGATTCTTTCCGGCCAGATTGCCGGAGAAAGCTGCAAGATAACCAATCTGATTTTCTTCGTTTGGATTTTCTTCGTTGTTTGTTATTCCGTTGTCCGTTTGTACAATCAACACTCCAAACATCTTTCCGGAAGCCAATTCTTCTTGCCATTCTTTCCGGCTTGCGATATATTTTTTCACTTCTTCCGCAGCCAACACACACAATGGATGAGGTGTATAATGGAAAGGATAAGTGAATTTCTCCGGCAGCGCAAGGTGAGAAACGGGTTTCTTGAAAAAATGTATCATCGGTTTATATATGAATGAATGTGATTACCTTTGCAAAAGTAACGTAAATCCGCGAATTTTATTCTATATTTGTTTGAGAGTTTGAGTGAGATAACGTGGACGCTTGAATGAAATTGTATGGATAGGATGGAAGAAAAAACAAAATTTGCCTTTCTTGGCAACAGTCACATGGCATTTTGGGCACTGGATATCTATTTCCCCCAATGGGAATGTCTGAACTATGGTGCTCCCGGTGAAGGACTGGCCTATGTGGAGTCTTTTGCGGTAGACACTTCCGATTGTCAGGTCGTCGTTCAATTCGGAACCAATGATATTTATCAGTTGAACGATGAAAATATAGATGAATATGTAGAGCGTTATGTAAAAGCGGTTCTTGCCGTCCCTTCATTGAAAACATATCTTTTCTGTATTTTTCCGCGTAATGATTACGATGATTACAGTACGGCTGTGAATAAATTTATCCGGATCCTTAACCGGAAGATACACGAGAAATTGCAGGGAACAGATATTGTCTATCTGGACGTATTCGATCGTTTATTGCAGGATGGCAGGCTGAATCCGGAGTTGACTCTCGACGATTTGCATTTGAATGGTAAGGGCTACAGTATTCTGACAGAAGCACTGAAACAGGCTTCCGGTTTGTAAAGTATACACAAATTCTTCATTCCTTGCTTTTATTTACGAATTTGGTGGCATATCGGTTTATTTTTCCTATTTTTGTCCCCAATTAAAAAATAAATAACCCCCATAAAAACGATAAGACTTATGGAACAAGTAATTATCAATTCGTACGAAGAATTCGAAAAACTAGTAGGCCAACAGATAGGTGTTTCCGATTATGTGGAACTCTCGCAGGAACGTATCAATCTTTTTGCTGATGCAACGCTGGATCATCAATGGATTCATGTAGATACGGAACGTGCTAAAGTAGACAGCCCTTATCATAGCACGATTGCTCACGGCTACCTGACATTATCCATGCTTCCTTATTTGTGGAATCAGATTATCCAGGTGAATAACCTGAAAATGATGATTAACTACGGTATGGACAAAATGAAATTCGGTCAGGCTGTATTGGCAGGACAGAGCATCCGTCTAGTGACTACTTTACACTCGCTGACTAATCTGCGTGGTGTGGCAAAAGCGGAAATCAAGTTTGCTATCGAAATAAAAGACCAACCGAAAAAGGCACTTGAAGGAATCGCTGTGTTCCTTTATTATTTCAATTAATAATAAGCTGAAAAGACACAGATTCTATCTATTTGTGATAGTGACGGTATCCGATAAGAATAGTGACGGTATATGACAACGATACCGTCACTATCGCAAGCAGATACCGTCACTATTTTTTTTCTGCATCAATCTCTTCTATATCAGTCTTTTCTGTATTATTTTTCTCTACGTCAATCAGGGGCTGACGTTTACTTATCGTGAGTACTAACAACAATTTTTATTTGGGTTATCAGTAAGCATAAATTTATGTATATTTCCGTTTACCCCTTTACTCCCATGAATCTGAACGGCTGTGCCGGTTTAAAGTCTTTGGTTGCATTTCCGTGATAGGTTTCGCCATTGGCGATAGATAATTTGAGTACCGGAGCTCCTTCTGACAAGTCGATTTCCCGGAGATTTACCCAGAATGTATTGGGAGTCAGGCTCGATTCGAAGAAATAGAGCAAGTTCTTGCTGTCCGACACCGTTCTCCATTGTGTGGTGGAAATTTCCGGAAATTCGGGTGTAGAGATGCCATAAGGAACAGAAGTGTTTCGGATAACGCTGAATACGCTTGCTATGGCTATTCTCACATCATCTGTTTGGGGTAGGGCATTAATATAAAAACTGGCTCTTGCAAAACGGTCGGACGGACGGTTGGTTCCGGGCAGGAAACTCAATCCGCCTATTGATTTCCAGTACTCGTTTAGTGCCAGTTGCTTGTTGTAGGTTGGAGAGTTGGTCATCACTTTGTATTCTTTGCTGTGGTAGACAGTCAGCTTTCCGTCCGTATATTCGAATATCGCACAATCACTCGTTGCGTCGGAAACGGACAAGTGTAAGGTTGCCAGACGGGAGCCATCCGGCATCATATCCGATACTACTTGAAAAGTGTTCTCATCAATGAAAGCTACAGCCTCATCTACGGTGGCGAAGTTGTCCAGCATATATTGCACCCATGCAGTAATGGCAAGTCCCGGTTTACTTTGATCCCTGACCGGATATTTTGCTTCGGGCAACCATAATAGATTGGCAACCAATCCTTTTTCATTCATCCCGTCTGTGCTGGCAATCTCGAAAGCCGAAGTTACTACGCTGCCATACTTGGAAGTCCATTTCAAAGAGTTGGTTCCCGTTTCTCCATTTCTCTCCATACCTTTGGGAAACACCCAAAGATTACTGTGCATTTCTGTTTTCCAATCCATAGACCGGCCGGTTGCCACCATTCCATTCTTTCCCGAATAAACGACTCTTGTACACATAATTTAATTTCTAGTTAAAGGTTTATTATAAGCTGCTTTATGGGGAATAATCCGACGGATGCGAATTCCTTCCGCAAAAACATATTCTCAAAACAATAACGTTCCATTTATGTTTTACATAAGTACCAGATATTAATAAAGTATCAAAAACAGGGATTATGTCATTAAGCAATCAGTTTTTCTTAGCTTTCATAGCCTTTAGGGTATTTCTTCGTACAGAGCGGATGGCAGGAACCAGTAAGTCGGGTTCCATGATTTCCAGCATGGTACGTAATTCCTGTTGTAGTTCCGGGATGGAGCGCGTCAGTTGATAAGCCAGTTTCATGCAGAGAGATTGCACACCGGCTGGTTCTTCACGCGATATCATGCGTTCCATGCAGAAATCGAGGAAATCCACTCGTGGCGGGTCGGCGGCAGGTTGCTGGCATATCAGGTTCAGGAGCATTCTCCGCTTTCCCGAATGTGGGCAGGTCATGGCGGCGTCAATCAACTCGTCCTGTCGCCGGCTCAACCATTCCACATCTGCTTTGGAGAAATGAGTACATACCCACAATGCCTGATAGGAAATAATGCGGTCTTCATCGAATATCAGCTGGTAGATTTCTTCCCTAAGACGCTCGTCGTCCTGTATGAAATGGAGTATTTCTCTGATATCTTCAATGTGTACACGTTCGGATAATCTGGCACGTAGGTTCATGTAGTTTTGTTTTTTGAGGGTTAATCTCTGTTACCGGTATTCGCTTCCGGCAGTTGTAAATGAAGAATGGGGAAAGGTTTACCCATACTGTCCGTTTCATCTCTGCCGATAATCTGGAATCCTAGATGGAGATAGAATTGGAGTGCCTTTTCATTCTGCTCGTTGACGTCTATTTTATCCATCTGTTTTTTGTCTCTTGCGTATTCTATTAATCGTTTGCCATATCCTTTTCCCTGTTCGTCAGGGTGTACGAACAACATTTCGATCAGTTCGTCGCTTAGTCCCATGAAAGCGGCAATCTTTCCGTTGGCATTGCGGATAACAAAAAGTTCAACGACCGGTAGATAATGTTCCCGCATCAGTGGTTTGTAAAACTGGATATCTTCTTCCGTCAGGAAATCATGCGTGTGACGGACGGACGTTTCCCATACATGGAGGATTTCTTCATAATCTTCCGGAGTAGGTTGGGAGATGCCGGGGAGATAATAACACTGGTGGTCGTAGGTATTTCCGTTGTAAGTCAGTTCCGCTTGGTGGAGGGTGCCTTCATAGATGAAACCGTTCTTTTTCAGGACTTTCTGTGAACGTTTGTTGTGTGGATAGCAAGTGGCGGTGATGAGGCTTAGTTTCAATTCCTCAAAGCCATATTTGAGAACGCTTTGCACTGCTTCAGTCATATATCCTTTGCCCCAATAGGTCTCGTCGAGCCAGTAACCCAACATTCTTACTTGTGGGTTTTCCCGTTTGGGATCGGGGATGATTCCTACGGAACCGATCAGTTGTTGCGTATCTTTTAGTATCATCGCCCATATACCTTCCTGATTGATAAATGTGGAATGGAGTATATGGCGAGACTCTTCCAATGTCCGGTGGGGCGGCCATCCGGCATTGTTTCCCAAATTCGGGTTTTGGCAACAGGCGAAAAATGCTTCTGCATCTTTTTCTTCAAAAGGGCGGAGGAGCAAGCGTTCTGTGTCGAGTGTTACGGAGGGAATATTTTCAGTCTTGGTGTCCGTTCCTGCTCGATATACACATTCAATCCGATTTCCATCAGGATCGAGCACAACACTTTCAAAGTATCCGTCTCCCGAAGTACGCGGTTCACCGGCGATGGTATATCCTTCCGAACGCATCTGTTCGGTGAAACGTAATACTTCTTCTTGGCTGGGAAAGGTGAAAGCAAAGTGTGTCAGTCCAACTCTGTTTTCTTCAATGGGGGTGTCTTGTACGTCTGTACGACTCATGAGTTCCAAGTCAGTTCCCTCACCGAAAGAGACAAAATATGACTCAAATCCTTTCTTGGGATTGATGTATTTCTCATTGCTTTTTCCTCCGAAGAAACGGACATAAAATTCTTTTAATTCTTCCAGCCGGAAGGTCCAAATGGCAATATGATGCAGTTTCATATAAATGTTTTTTTAATTCCTATTACTTTTTACTTTGTTTCAATCCTAATTCGTACCGAACGTGATTTGTGTCGCTCTTAATGCTGTATTACGTATTTGTAAACGATGCGGGAAATATCAGCGATAATCTGACTGTTCGCCTGACTGTTTTCTTCAGAATCCTTCACGAAGACAGCTATGCTATAAATACGTCCATCGGGTAAAAGAACGAAACCGATGTCATTACAACCAATCTGCTGTCCTTTCGCATTAAGGTCTCCCGTTCCGGTTTTGTGACCTACGGTTACTTTTTTATCAAGCAACGGAGCAACCAAACGATCTTTCCCGGTTTGACATTCCACCATTGTCTGATATATAAAGTCTTTGTACACTTTTGCAAACAAAGGTTTCTTGCAGAATATCTCCAATAATTCGGCAGCAGCTAACGGAGTGGTCCAGTTTTGATAACACAGATTCAAGTCTTCGTGCATCGCTGTTTCTGTTCCGACGATGACACATTCCTGAACTCCTAATGAATGGATATACCTATTCACAGCTTCCGGACCACCTTGATAGTTGAAAAGAATATCGCAAGCATTGTTATCGCTCTGCTGAAGTGTGTATCTTAACAGGTCGGCGATACTCATTTCAATTCCCCCTTGCGGATATTTATCTCGCAGCGGACTGTAAGTGTTCGGCTTTAAATCTGATTTTTTGATTGGCAACCGGGTGTCCAGTGATTGTTTTTTCTTTCCCATATAATCGGCCAATGCCAACGCCTGATGAAACTTGAATACGCTCATTAACGGGTAGTGAATGTCATTATTGACAGTTACCGTATCTTTTCCGTTAATGATAACGGCAATCCCTATTTCAGCTTTTTTATCTTTGATTGCCTGTTTCAACTGTGTTTCAAGTTTGTTTTGTTGGGCAAGCAGGAGGGTGGGTACTAAACAAAGAAGCACTATGAATGAACGCATAATCAATTTCCTCTTTTAACGGGTTACTAATTCTCTATTGAAGTCACATTCTCTATTGAAGTCACAAAGGTATAAATAGTAATTGCCTTTGCAAATTCTCATCCCAAAATAGTGATGTCGGATAAGAAATTCCTACTTTTGTGAATTAATCAATTAATGAGTAAGTGTTATGATAAGATGTCAGTCGGAATTATTTCAATCATCGGTAAAATTAGTAGATGGTTTGAAAATGAACACAAAAGAGGACTTAAAGCAGATGGCGAAAATTTTGCTTTTATCTGTTCCCACAAAACTACGTAAAGATGAATATGCGAAATTTTTAGCAGGAGCAGTTTTGGCTTGCCCGGATATGTGGCTTCCCCGATTGACACAGTATGAGCTGACTTTGCTTGATAAGTTGGTGAAAGCGGGAACTGATATGTATGTAGAAACGACCAATTCATTTATGGTGAGTACGTTGGAAATTCTGTCTTTCGTAGCGACGGATACTTGTCACTTGGAAGAAAGTAAAGTCCGCTATATGATTTGTGATGAATTGCGTGAAGCCGTAGCTCCTTATTTAAATAATTATTTGACTTCGGAAAAGCAAGCAATCCGTTTTATGGTAGAGCAGTATGCTTATGGAATCATAAATTTATATGGTTATCTGTCTTATTTCGATCTGTTAAGTATGCTAATTGATTATTTGCCAGATTCGGTGACAAGAAGTGAAATCACTGATAGCTTGACTAATTCGGCATTGATACAGCGGCTAACCTTTGAGGCAGTGGATGGTTGTAACTCTACTATTTGTATACAGTCTCCATTTTTGGACGATTTAGATGATTTGGAAGAAAAAATGTATGCTCGTCGTGAAATAACAAATAGGAAGAAGTTTTCTAAAGAAGAAGTCTTTGCCGCAGGAATGATGCCGTTAGTCGTTATTCCTAATCCATGTTGGGATGAATTGAAGGAGTATATGATGAAGAAACTGCGATATACGGAAGAAAAGGCGGATAGTAGTTTGGCATATTTGTGGTTTACTGCTCAAACGGAAGAAAATTCAATGTCTATTATTACTTCAATGATTAGCCACAAACTTTCTTCCATGCAGGAACTGCAAGAGGCTATTGAACTATTTATGGATTATGTGAATCATTGTCCCCGTTGGTTTCTGAAAGGCTATTCTTCGAATGAAGCATTCGTTTTATTTGAAAAAGACAAATTAAAAAAGAATCCTCCTCGCATTGTTGCAGGTCCGAATATGGAAGCTGCCGGTATGGACATTACTCCGGAAATGCAGGCAAGGATAGACAATCTGTTTCGTGGCATGCCTTCCAAACACACGGTCGGAAGGAACGATCCTTGTCCCTGTGGAAGCGGGAAAAAGTATAAAAAGTGTTGTGGCAGAAATAATTAAGAAAAGGACGATTGCGGAAGAATATGTAACATAAATACAGAAGGAGATACGAACAAGAGGGTTATATAAAAGAGTAAAATATTCATTATGATTACATTAGATAATTTTGAGAGCTGTGTGCCATATAGAATATTAGTGCGCGGAGAAGAGTATTATGAAACAGGGGCTGTTTCTGAATTGGAAGAAGATTCGCCCGGTGAATGGACTGCGACAGTAGAGGGTACGGAGAATTATAACGTAGAGATATCTATGGACGGAAAAGAAATAGAGTCTTGGTACTGTGACTGTCCGTATGATGGGGAGATTTGTAAACATGTAGTAGCCACCTTACTGGCAATTCGTGATAATGAGAAAAAGGTGAATCGCAGTGCCTTTTCCAAGATGAAAGTAGAGGTAGAGGAAGCCGTCGTTATAGATGAAACTGTGGACATACAACAATTGCTGTCATTCGTTAACCCACAAGAACTTTCACAATTTATATATGAATATGCCACTATGCATCCTGAGTTTAAAACAGTCCTTTTGAATCGTTTTATGGCTAAAGAGTTGTCTGCAACATCAAAAGAAAAGGATTACAGAGTAGAGATTCAGAAAGTGTTTAATGACTCTTATTATAACAAAAAGCCTCGTTATCATAATCGTTATGATGATTTCGCCTGTGATTGGGAAACTGTTTTCAATCGGATGGACACTTTTTTGGAGAAAGCAGACTTCTTTTTGAATGTGGGAAACATAGATACTGCTATTGATATAGCTCTTCAAACTCTTCGTTCAATCGGTGAGAATTATGAGGATGAACTTTTGTATAATAATGATCTCTATCCTTATGATTATTGTGAGCAGGCAGGAGATTTGCTGATAAAAGTAATTGAGCACCCTAAGACCCCCCAAAAGCAAAAGACAGCGATTCTTCAGGAACTAGGTCAGCTGGCTAAACTATCTACTTATCGTGATTATGACCTTTATGATATAGACGAATTGCTGATGCAAATAAATCTTTCCATTCAACCGGCAGAAAAAGCGTTGGAATTGATTGACAAACTCTTGGAAGAAAGAAAAGATACTTACGACTTATATCAAATCGTTCTTCGGAAAGTCAATCTGTTAACCGAACTGCATGAAGAGCAAAAAGCAGCTGATACGATTCGTCAATACCTTTATTTAACTGAAATTCGAGAAATGGAGGTGGATAAATTGATTGCCAGTTGTCAATATGATGAAGCTATCCGTTTGCTGAATGAAGGAATAGAGATTGCGGAAAAAGAAGAACATATCGGAACCATAGAGGAATGGTTGAAAACTAAATTGAGGATTTACGAGATGACTCATCGAACTTCCGATGTCATCGATACATGTCGTTTATTGTTTGTGTCAGGTGGGGATAAGTTAGAATATTATAGGAAACTTAAAACTCTTGTTCCGAAAGAAGAATGGAAGAGCTTTCTGGATGCAATGATGGAAGAGACTCATTTTAGTGAATATTTTTCTTTTGGCGCGAATGATGAGGCTGAAATTTATGTGAATGAAAGGGATAATGAGCATTTGTTCAAATTGCTATCATCAACCAGGTATCATCAACTGGAAGCATTGATGAAGTATTCTTATTATCTGAAAGACACTCATTCGGAGCAATTGATTGCTATATATACCTCTTTGTTGAATGATTACGCAGAACAAAATGTGGGGCGGACTCATTATGAATTGATAGCACAAGCGTTGTTGTGTGCAAAGAAACTTAATGGGGGACAGGCGGCAGTGAAAACGTTGGTTGCAGAGTTCCGGATAAAATATAAACGTCGTCCGGCAATGATGGAAGTATTGGCAAGGTTTTAAAAATACTTTATTTAAGTTTTTCTGTATCTCTGTTGTTTGGAGATAGCAAAGTTCGTACCTTTGTAAGGTTATCAAATAAGCTTGATTATGAAAAAGTCTATAAAACGTTTACCTAAACGTACACAGGAAGAATTGACAGTCTTGCTGGATTTAGTGTGTAAAAACATCGAGAATTGTCAGATGGTTATCCTGTTCGGAAGTTATGCAAGGGGAAACTATGTTTTATGGGACAGTAATATCGAATTTGGTGTTCATACTTCCTATCAGAGCGATTACGATATTCTTGTCGTCGTGACCGGACAGACTAAATATGTGGAAAGAAAATTGCACCGTATTACGAATCAATATCATGATTTGTTTGCAGGTCGTCGTCATGCTTTTCCACAATTTGTTGTAGAACATATTAATACCGTAAACCGTAATCTGGAAATCAGCCAATATTTCTTTACGGATATAGTAAAGGAGGGTATTATGCTTTATAATAGTGGCAAACACGAATTGGCTAAACCACGGAAGTTGAGTTTTAAGGAGATTCGGGATATTGCGCAGAGTGAATTTGATAAACTGTTCCCTTATGCCTGTGACTTTTTAGGTAGTGTGAAGGAGTATTTTGTGCCTAAAGGACAATATAACTTATCTGCTTTCATGCTTCATCAAGCTTGTGAGAAACTTTATAATTGTATCCTGATGGTCTTTACGAACTATCGTCCGAAGAGTCATAAAATCAAAGAACTTGGTGGGATGGTAAAGCGTTTTTCTATGGAATTAACTACTGTCTTTCCTCAAAATACGGATACAGAGAAAGAATGTTTTGATTTATTATGCCGTTCTTACATAGAAGCTCGCTATAACAAAGATTTCAGTATCTCACAAGAACAACTAGAATACCTTATTTCCCGTGTAGATATTCTGAAAGATATTACTGAACGCTTGTGTAAGGAGAAGATTGCGGAATATGATACAATGACTGGATAATTGTTCCCTGTGAAATAAGTCGGTGTCACATTTATAACTTGAACTCAGAATTCAGCTCTCTATGAAATGAAAAACAAAATATATCTGTCATCTGTCACAGACTATAATCTAACTTGCAGAGTATAAGTACTTAATGTTGTGATAGCACAAGGTGACAGCAGTGTGATAGCAATAATGCTATCACCTAAAAAACAAAGACAAAATAAAGACGCTGTTCGAAAATAAATGGTATTAGCCATAAATGGATAAGTCGTTCATTTTATTACCCCCGTACTTATGAATTGTGTCCTGCCTTGAAACCAACAGTTTCAAGGTGCGAAACTGTTGGTTCTGCGGTTTGAAACTTTAGTTTCATACGCTTGAAACTCTAGTTCCAATTACTTGAAACCATTGGTTTCTCACCGATGAAACTATAGTTTCCCTTCGCTGGAACTGTAGTTTCAAGCGGAGAAAACTAATTTGCCCCGTAATTAGGTGGTGACAATCCCGTTTCTTTCAGCTAAAGAGATGCTTGATATATCAATAATTTTCTGTATTAAAAACTTGTTTTCTTTGCTGGTTTCGGATATTATGACTAATTTAGCAGTCTCAACGATCACAAAGACGCTGACAAAACAAATTATTATCAAATTAATGAAAATTACTCAATTTCGTAAGAATGAAGATACGATAGCGCTCAGCGTAATGGATCTTGATATACTGGTAAATAAGATAAAGACAGAAATAAAATCCCGTCCTGTTTCTACATTCAGAGAACATCTGCGATATACCCTTTCCGATGAACGGTGTATGTTTGCCGACAAACTTCCCCAAATAATTCCTGCCGCCGAATTCCGAAAAGTAAACGGCCAGAAACAGATGAAAAACTACAACGGTATTGTAGAACTGACCATTGGCCCTTTATCCAATAAATCGGAAATCGCTTTGGTGAAACAAAAAGCCTGCGAGCAACCGCAAACCCGTTGTGTTTTCATGGGTTCAAGTGGAAAAACGGTGAAAATATGGACTACCTTTACCCGACCGGACAACTCCCTTCCCAAAACACGGGAAGAAGCGGAACTATTCCACGCCCACGCCTATCGACTGGCCGTGAAATGTTATCAGCCCCAAATCCCGTTCGATATACTTCCCAAAGAACCGACCCTGGAACAATATTCGCGCTTATCCTACGACCCGAACATCATATATCGTCCGGATTCAGTCCAATTTTATCTCTCTCAACCATCATCAATGCCCGAAGAAACCACTTTCCGTGAAGCGGTTCAGGCGGAGAAATCTCCATTGACTCGTGCCGTACCGGGATATGATGCGGAAAATGCCTTCCTGATGCTTTTCGAAGCCGCTTTTCGGAAAGCGTATGCCGATCTTCGGGAAGCGGGACTTGAATTGCGTGAAGGCACATGGCATCCTTTAGTCGTTCAACTGGCTAAAAACTGTTTTGCTTCGGGACTTCCGCAAGAAGAAGTCGTGAAACGTACCGTTTTCCACTTCTATATGTATAAACAAGAAGAGCTTATCCGGCAAATGATTGGCAATATATATACCGAGTGCAAAGGCTTCGGCAAGAATATCAGCCTAAGCAAAGAGCAGCAACTCGCCTTGCAGACTGAAGAATTCATGAAACGCCGCTATGAATTCCGCCATAATACCCAAATTGGTGAGGTAGAATATCGTGAAAGGCTTTCTTTCCGTTTCCGCTTCAATCCTCTCGACAAACGTGCGCTGAACAGCATTGCTTTGGATGCGCAAATGGAAGGTATTCCGTTGTGGGACAGGGATATTAGTCGTTATATTTACTCCAATCGCGTGCCTGTATTCAACCCGTTGGAAGATTTTCTCTACCGGCTTCCCGCGTGGGACGGTAAAGACCGTATTCGTGCATTGGCAGCCACCGTCCCTTGTAAGAATCCGTATTGGATGGATTTGTTCCACCGTTGGTTCCTCAATATGGTTTCTCATTGGAAAGGAAGCAATAAAAAGTATGCAAACAGTGTTTCGCCCTTACTTGTCGGACCGCAAGGAACACGTAAATCCACCTTTTGCCGGAGCATAATGCCGCCTTCTGAGCGTTCCTACTATACCGACAGTATTGATTTTTCCCGAAAGAAAGATGCCGAACTTTACCTCAATCGTTTTGCGCTTATCAACATCGATGAATTTGACCAGGTGAGTTCGACACAGCAAGGCTTTTTGAAACATATTTTGCAAAAGCCTGTATTGAATGTGAAGAAACCTCATGGCAGTGCCGTGCTAGAGATGCGTCGTTACGCCTCATTCATAGCTACGAGTAACCAAAAAGACTTGTTGACCGATCCTTCCGGCAGCCGTCGTTTTATTTGTATCGAAGTGACCGGAGTGATTGACACCAACCGTCCGATAGACTATGAGCAGCTTTACGCACAAGCTATGTATGAACTGGAACATGGCGAACGTTACTGGTTCGATCAGGAGGAAGAAAAGATCATGGTGGAAAACAATCGTGAATTTGAACAAGTCCCGCCGGAAGAGCAACTTTTCTTCCGTTATTTCCGTGCCGCACAGCCTGAAGAAGGGGAGTGGCTGTCTCCAGCGGAGATTATGGAAGATATTCAAAAAGGCAGTTCAATCCCGATGTCTGTCAAGAGGGTTAATTCCTTTGGAAGAATACTGAAAAAGCAAGAAATACCTTCCAAACATACGCGTAGCGGTACACTCTATCATGTCGTAAGACTAATAACCAGGTGACGGCAAAAATGCCATCACCCTGCCGTCACCTCTTGCTGTCACAGTCTTATCGGTTCATTACTAAACTATTAACCACTAAACTGTGACAGATGACAGCAACTTACCAAATATATTCTTCTGTGTAACGTTGGTAAGTTGGTTCTTCTTTTATCCCTTTATTACGGAATAGTTGTCTGATGTAGGCTTGGTCTTTAGGCATAAGCCCCCGTTCTCCACGATAGAATCGATAATATCCCGTTTTTCCATAGTGTCCGATCATTTGTATTCTGATACTGACCGCATCCTCATAGGGAATTCTGTTAAGCAACTGCTTAAGTCCCCATGCCACATGGACTTTTACAGTAGTTTTGAAACATTCGCACTGATTCCCATCTGCAGGATAACGTGCCGGATTAACGATGGAGATATAAAGGTAATCGGCTGTTTCACTTTGTGCAGCTACGTAGCGTAAGCATTTCAAGGCTTGTGGGCATTGGTCGTTGAAACAACGGGAGAAATTGTAGGGGACAGACGGGCTGTCGGATTCTTCTTTCATCTTGTAGGGTTTATTTTATTTGTGAAATACTGCTGTTAATACGTTAATATACGGGAAAATATTCTTCACAAAAGTAGGGCTTTATTTTGGGAATGGGAAGTGTTTGGACAAATATTACTGATATGCAAAGAATCTTTTATAGAGAAATTGTGTTGTGATGTATCAAAAAATCTCCATTTCTTTCTCAAATAATATCTTGAAATGAAATTAGTGCAAATAAATCACCTTTGTTACATTGTGTTTCAAAGGTGATTTTTCTGTTTAGATTCAATTCTTTAAAATATCAGTCATTTTATCTTAGGTGATATATAATGTGCATTTGCTATAAGAATAATGCTTGGTGCTTTGGTTTTTTCGGATTTTATGTTCACCTTTGTATTGCATTACAATATTTAAGTCGTTTATATGTCTTAGGAGATCCTTAGTTGTCGTCAGTTGCAGGTATATATATACTTTGCAGTTAATGATAGTACGGCTTTGTGTTCCTCGTGTGGTAGGTTAATTACCCCACTCATATCCTAGGCTGCGGCTAATAGATATGTAATGCAACGGGTCAGCAGGACCGTATTTTCTTATAATTGATTTAGAAAACTTGACTCTGTAAAGACTCTGTAAATGGCCCTGTAAATGGGAAAATTTAGCAATATAAATATTATTTTATGTATCGCTTATCGTATTGATTGAGTAATGAAACGTACGATATAGTTTAGTGATTATGTAGAGTACAATTCTCAAAGTTATGTTTTGACGTTCGGGATAAAACTCTTTTTCCTCTTACTGAACTATCTGAATTTTTCAGATAGTTGCATCTTCTTGTACTTCTTCTGATTCGTAATAATGGAAGTCTTTTTATCTTTTTGTATATTAATCTGAATATTGATTTGGGTAAGAGAGTGTACGTTAAATATAATTATGGTTTGAGATGGTTATTCTAATGTAAATGTAATACTTCGCTTAACTTATCCTCAATAATTTTCTTCTCATTACTACCAATAGTAGACAATCTCACTAACGGAATTCCGTACAACTCTAAAATATGATTCTTTTTAATATCACGTTCTGATTGACTTGTCCCCGATTTGTGGAGTGTATAACCATCTGTTTCAATAGCCAATACCGGTTGTTTGCTCACACGATTATAAATTAGAAAATCAATATGAGTATTTATATTTGCAGCATATTTGCTTTCCTCTTTATTCAATAGAGAATAATCCTGAATCAACATATAGAGTGGTAAATGGCAAATGATATTCAAATGACGCATATTGATATTTTCTTTCAGGATATCTTCAAGTAATGCAAATGTAAGATTCTCGGAATCGTATTCGGATATTTTCTTGTGTTTCTTCAAATAGGCAATTCGGGCATCTGTATATTGCTCATATAGATAATCGAATATAGAATGAATCTTACTGGTGGAAACAGTACCATTGTTATATTCGATATAAGCGATCAAATCGCTGATATTGCAGTCTTTGGGTTGTTCGTTTCCCGATACGACTAAATAGAATTGTGACTTAGCCCGCGAAACAGCAACATTGAGCAGGTTGGGATCGTCGGAAAAGGAAGTGATGACATCGTCGACAGTGGTCATAATGATAGCATCCTTTTCTCTTCCTTGAAACTTATGGACTGTTGCGACATCAATATCCTCTTCAAGTGCGGATTTTACTGCATCTACTTGTTTGTTATATGGAGCTATGACGCCAATTTCATCTGTTTCATAAGATAGATTCGGTAGTACTTCCTCTTTGATAACATCTATTTCCCGTTGATTCATGTGGCTGCGGGAGTGGTTACCTTTGGCTGTCCGTACAGCACAAATGACATCCTCTTCTCCTTTATCACGTGTCATGATGACGAGATCGCCACCATAAAATTTCTGATTACAGAAGTTGATGATTCGAGGATGGCATCGATAATGTTCCCGTAACAAGGTCTGTGGTACATTCGGAATAACTTTGCAGACGGATTGCAGAAAACTCATATTGGCACAATCATATTCCGGCTTAATCAGGCAGGCATTAGCGATAAAGTTTAGCTTTTCCTTATTTTCTTCCGTGACCACATTGGGAAGTTGCATGGTGTCGCCGACAATGATTGCATTTTTAGCACATGACAAGGCTAAAGCTCCGGTTTCAACGGAAACCTGTGACGCTTCGTCCATAATGATATAATCATATACGGCATCTCGTTGCAGACTGCTTAATGATGAAAAGGTCGTACTTAAGATAATAGGGTATTCTTTCTGTACCTCTCGCCAATTATTTTTTAGATCAGGGAGCGTAAAGATGGGCTTGTCATGGTTATTGCCATGGGTATGAAATAACTGATTCTTTAGATATTTCATTGATGTATCGGCCATTTGTCTAGCCATTTCTGCTGCATCTTTGTTGGCAAGCTCCTTTTCTAATGTGTCTATTTCGACTTCCAGCTCTGCATACTTTGTTTGGTAGAATAAGATTTGGAAGTCAGCGATAATCAAACTCATCTCCCGTTTATAAAAAACTTTATCGGGGATTTTACAAATCGCTTTGCTCCTGAATTTAAAGAAGAACCATTTCAACCGTTGAATAAAAGCTGCTATTCCCCGAAGACTTGATGATTGTTCTTTTTCTGCAAATTGCTGACATTCATTCCATAAATTCAGAAGGTCTGCCGAGCTGGAATTTTTCCGTTGTTGGAGAGTAAATTCTTTTGTTCCGAACTCTTGCAGATAATGTTGGCACTCTATTTTTAAAGCTTGTATTTCCTGTCTTGCCATGGCAAGGCGTTCCTGTTTGGAAAATATGCTTTTTAGTTCTTCTGTCTGATGATGTATCTGATTGAGAAATTGAGGTTGGTCGGCATCCGTATCATGCCATGACTCAAAGTTCTCCGGATATTGTTTTTCCTCTTCTTGAGTCTCGATGAATTTCTCTTTGTTAGCTGTGCTGCCAAGCAATGCAACAATGAATCCCATATCGTATTTGGATAACTTCTCAAGTACATTGACGATGGCGGAGTTATTATTAGATACTACCTGAACAGTCTTACCACGCACAAGGATATTGGCAATGATGTTCAGAATCGTTTGTGTCTTTCCGGTTCCCGGAGGTCCTTGCACAACACTGATTTGATTCTCAAAAGCTGCCTGGACTGCTTTTTGCTGGCTTGCATTACAACCAAAAGGAAAAATCAAGGTTGAGGCAGTCCGGGTCTGCATTTTATATTTTTGAGGATTCAGATATACAGCAATAGCTCTGTTGTTTGCGATGAAATGAATCTTTTCATATTGTTTTGCCAATAGCTTCGTTCCGTCATCAGTTTTCAATTCGTTCGCATCGGCAACTTTCTTCAAATATTCGAATATGCTTTTCGAACGACTCTCTCCCAAGCATGATTCGATAATTTCTAAGTCCTTTTCTCTGTAATCATACTCTTTACCATTTTGAAAACAAATGTGCCAATAGTTGTGTGATCCGGCTTTAAAAATAGATAAGGCTTTAATGTTTGATAAAGTTCTCCCTTTACTGATTATTTGATAATTATTGGGGTCCGGTTTGTCCGGATCAGTCAGCCAAAGGACATTTTCTTCTTTATAAGTATACGTACTAGGAACATTTCGGAATACTATCTTATAGCTGCCATCATAATTCTGGCAGCTTTCTATTTCGGGAGTCCTGATTTGACCTTTTATAATAATCAGATTTTCGGAAGTATCTATCATAGGCTTGTGGGTAAATATAATAAGTCGTGCTGCTGTTTTTATTTATTATTTGGGATATAAAAGTAAGAATATTTTCCAGAATATCAAAACTGAAGTAAAAAAAATGTAATGACTTTATTCAGTTTTTGCATCGTTCTAAATATAGAGTGGATTCGGTTTGAGAGCTTCGAACGTGATAAAAGAGATTTGTTTTGCCAATGAAATCATTATCTTTGCAAGGTATATATTAATGAACAAGGAGGATATTATGCTTGCATACACATATATTGAACACGGAAAGTTTGAGTTGCAGGAGAAAGCGAGACCGGAAATAAAGGATTCACGGGATGCAATCGTACGTGTGACACTTGGTAGTATTTGTACGAGTGATCTTCATATTAAACATGGTAGTGTGCCGCGTGCTGTACCCGGAATAACTGTCGGGCATGAAATGGTAGGTGTGGTAGAACAAGTGGGACCTAATGTCACTTCGGTGAAGCCTGGTGACAGGGTGACTGTGAATGTTGAAACTTTCTGTGGTGAGTGTTTTTTCTGCAAGCATGGATATGTGAACAACTGTACTGATCCCAATGGTGGTTGGGCTTTAGGATGTCGAATTGACGGCGGACAGGCGGAGTATGTCAGAGTCCCTTATGCAGATCAAGGTTTGAACCGTATTCCTGATACTGTGAGTGATGAGCAAGCCTTGTTTGTTGGTGATGTGCTTGCGACAGGCTTTTGGGCAGCACGTATCTCGGAGATTACCGAGGAGGATACTGTTCTGATTATCGGTGCCGGACCTACCGGAGTTTGTACTTTGTTATGTGCGATGTTGAAGCACCCTAAACGTATTATTGTCTGTGAAAAGTCTCCTGAAAGAATTCGCTTTGTTTGCGAGCATTATCCTGATGTGTTAGTAACGGAGCCTGAAAACTGCAAGGATTTTGTGATTCAAAACAGTGACCATGGTGGCGCAGATGTTGTTTTGGAAGTAGCGGGGAGTGATGATTCTTTCCATTTGGCATGGGCTTGTGCTCGTCCTAATGCTGTTGTCACCATAGTAGCCCTCTATGACCAGCCGCAACTTCTTCCTTTACCTGATATGTATGGAAAGAATCTGATCTTTAAAACAGGGGGAGTGGATGGTTGTGATTGTGCCGAGATTCTCAACCTGATTGAGGAAGGGAAAATAGATACTACTTCTCTTATTACACATCGATTTCCGTTGAATGAGATTGAGGAGGCTTATCGTGTCTTTGAAAACAAGTTGGATGGGGTTATTAAAGTAGCTATATCAGGAAATAAATGAAAATTAAATAGAAGTCACATATGAAGAATATACTGATAGTGAGCAATAGTGATACGTGCCGCAGTCGTATGGCGCAGGAAATTTTAAACTCGTTCGGTAGAGGGATGAAGATTAGTACTGCCGGTGTTTTGGTTGGAAATTCTGTCTCGGATGTTGTTTGCCAGGTGATGGAACAGAATGGATATGACTTTTCACGTAGAAAGCCTTGTGATGTTGCGACGTATGCCCAACAGACATGGGATTATGTCATTACCCTTTGCCCGGAAGCGGAAGAAGTGCAAAAGGAAATGCAGGGGGTAGTGAGAAAATATGTTTCTTTTGATTTTGCAGATCCTTTTCGGGGAGGTATTCATACCGAAGATGAACAGGAAGAACGGGTGGTGGCACTATATGACGCTATGCATAAAGAACTGTACGAGTTTTTTCGGAGTGAATTAATGGAGAAACTCTTGCCTCGCTGTTCTTGTGGGGCGAATACATATTGTAGGTGCGAGTAGGAATATGAATAGAATCATATATGTGCCTCGTCCGGTGATGATGGCAGAGTTGATTAATCTTTAACACGAAGTTGCCAGAAAGCGATAGCGGATGCGGCAGCTACATTGAGTGAATCTACTCCGTTTGCCATAGGGATGCGAACCACATAGTCCGCCTCGGTAATTGTTTCGTTTCGAAGACCGTCACCTTCGGTTCCCATCACAATGGCTAACTTGGGTTCGGTCGCTAGGATGGGACTATCAATCGAGATCGATTTCTTTGTAAGTGCCATAGCGACTGTGCGGAATCCCAGTTTATGCAATTTATTGGGAGAACCATCCAACCAAGCCCATGGCATCAGGAAAACAGATCCCATTGAAACTCTGACTGCACGTCGGTTCAACGGGTCGCAAGAATTGCGTGTCAGTAATATGGCATCTATCCCAAGAGCGGCTGCAGAACGGAAAATAGCTCCAATGTTGGTAGTGTCTACCACACCTTCAATGACTGCGATACGCTGTGCGCCTCTACATATTTCTTCTACACTTTTCGGTGTCGGGCGGTGCATGGCACAGAGGACGCCGCGTGTGAGTGTATATCCGGTCAATGTGGCAAGCAGTTCTCTTGCACCCGTATAGACAGGTATATCACCACAACGTTCAATGATATCAGCAGCATCACCAGTGATATGCTTCTGCTCGCATAAAAGAGCTAAAGGTTCATAACCGGCATTTAGAGCTACATTAATAACTTTCGGACTTTCTGCAATAAACAGCCCCTTATCAGACTCGATACGATTACGTAATTGAGCTTCAGTGAGAGTACTGAATATTTCTATTCTGGGATCAGTTAAGGAATGTATTTCTATAATGGGCATAGGATTTCTTACAACTATCTACTTTATTATATCAAATTATACCAATGATTGCATCTACTTTTTACTTTCCGATGCAGCATATTAGACTAGTTGATTACCAATAGTTTGAAACTTAAATGGTATAAAAGTCTGATTTTGCTCCTTTTTCTGCGCTGAACTTTTGCAAAGATAATGCGTTTTTCCGGTACAAGAAAACAAATGAAAAGACTTTGATAAAAAAGGTGGTTTTTGGTGCAAATTTGCCAGTCGTGCTATGAGGTTTTCGGGAGATTTTGCATAGCATTTCATCTGGTGTTATGCCTATGTCTATATTGCTGGTTGCTCCTCCAAGATTGAACACGGAGTGACTGATATTGATTGCTGGCGAAAAGAAAAAATACCCAGTAGGCTAATTTTCTTCTCTCCCTCTATTTGACTTAACTTTATTGCCCGTATATATAATAACGGTCATTAAAGTCAAGTTGAGAGTGGAGGTGTCTTTGTCTTTTGGCAAGCAAAATAGTTCTTTGATATGATGAGTGTATGATGAACAATTTGCATTGTTTGTAACGAATAACATATTGTTTGTTGATAGGTGTATATGGTGCTTACAAACAACATTATAGCATTTAGTTTTTGGAAGTTTTTGCTCAAAATAGATTATGTATATGGTTAATTATGCCAAGACGTGCATTTTACTATGTGTAATACATCATTAAATAAATAAAAAGTATTACTTTTGCATATTATATGATAGGTTGATTATAGCAAAGTCATCAACATAGTTGCTTTGCACCTTAAATTGATGTAGTAATGGCAAAGAATACAATGGGGACCAAGCTTCCCCGAAAATTGGAGCAGAAGATGCAGATTGTAGGTGAGCAGATTAAGTTGGCTCGCTTACGTCGGAATCTGAGTGTGGCTCAGGTTGCTGAACGTGCCACCTGTTCACCGCTTACTGTGTCCCGAATAGAAAAAGGGATTCCTACTGTTGCAATAGGGATCTATCTACGTGTTTTGTACGCATTGCAACTTGACGATGATATTCTATTGCTTGCCAAAGAAGATAAAATGGGAAAAGCTTTGCAGGATTTGAGTTTGAAAACAAGAGAACGTGCTTCTAAAAAGGAATAAGCGATGAGAAAGTTGTACGTATATGCCGATTTCGATTGGCTCAAAGAAGTGGAACTCATAGGCGAATTGGGCTATGAGTCTCTCCGTGGCACGGATAGCTATAGCTTTACATTCAATAATGAGTGGTTGAAAAAGCACAGCGGTCTGTTTTTGAGTGACGACCTGAACAATTATCCCGGTCAGCAATATACACAACCGGACAAGGATATATTCGGATGTTTTTCTGATGCTTTGCCGGATCGTTGGGGACGAACTTTGTTGTTGCGTCGTGAGCAAATTGCGGCAGCGGAAGAAAAGCGACCTGTAAGGAGATTGTCATCTTTCGATTTCTTGACTGGTATCGATGATTTCTCTCGAATGGGTGGATTCCGTTTTAAAGAAACCCCTGATGGTGAATTTATAAATGTAAGTGAATCGTTGAAAATCCCACCTCTGACAGATATTCGGGAGTTGATTGCTGCCAGTGCTGAGATTGAGAAAAGCGAAGAAAACAATATGCTTCCTGATAGGAAATGGATTGCACAACTTGTGCAACCTGGGACATCATTAGGAGGAGCACGTCCTAAAGCCAATGTTGTAGATACGGATAAAACTCTTTATGTGGCTAAGTTCCCGTCGCGCAAGGATGACTATGATGTCGGACTTTGGGAGCATTTCAGCCACTTGCTTGCTACAAAAGCAGGAGTAAACGTAGCAAAAACCAAAGTGCTGGCAACTGGAGAAAAATATCATACATTGCTGTCACAACGTTTCGATAGAACAAACGATAGCAAACGTATTCATTTTGCATCCGCAATGACCTTGTTGGGATTAAGTGATGGAGATAATGCAACTACTGGACACGGCTATTTGGATATAGTTGACTTCATTATTCAGAACTGTACCGATGTAGAGCGAAACCTGCAGGAACTCTTCCGTCGTGTAGCCTTCAATATCTGCATTGGTAACAGCGATGACCATTTCCGCAATCATGGTTTCCTGTTGACTGCAAAAGGGTGGATATTGTCTCCAGCTTACGATATGAACCCTACTTTGAGTGAATTTCAAAGCCTGCTTATCTCGGCTACTTCCAATAAGGCGGGTTTAAGCATATTGCTTGATGCCTGCGAGGATTATATGCTTAATCGAAACACTGCGGAGAAGATTATTTCAGAGGTGATTGAAGTTGTGAAAGGATGGCGCGAATTGGCAACACGATTAGGAATTTCCAAGAGAGAGATGGATATGTTTGCCGGAGTGTTGGATGCAAGGTGGAACGATTGCGTTTGATTTACAGAAATAGAATATTGTTGGTAAATTGTTGCTGTCCATGCTTTTGTAGGGCGGTGATGGATAAATTTTATTTATATGAAAAAATCAGATATATTTTGGCAGACATATTTGAGTCTCGAAAAAGAGTTTATTAATGTTTCTAATTTCATATTTATAACGGATGAAATTACGACTCATGAGCATGGTAAAGAAATTACTAAACCATGTAATTCCCAATTGGAGACGTTTTCACCCTATATAGCAGATTTGCTTATACGATGCTGCGTCCAGATAGAAGCAATTTCCAAGGAATTGTATTATGACAATGGCGGGACAAAACCACGTGGAGATAAAAGTTTGTTTTTTGATGAGGATTGCTTAAAACTTATTGATATAAAATGGGCGACACATGATAAACGAGTTTTGGTTGTTGCTCCATTCTTCAATTTGATCAAAGAAGAGAATCGAGTTCTAAGACCATTAAAGAATGCCCATAAAAGATCTGGTACATTTTGGGAAAAGGCATATCAAGCTGTAAAACATGATAGATTTGCTTCTCTCAAAGATGGCAATATAAAAGCTCTTTTACATTCAATGGCTGCGCTTTATCTATTGAACTTATATTATAGAAACGACTCTTGGATCGTTAAATATCAAGAATTATCCAGGAGTGATTTTAGTATGGGGTCTTCAATCTTTGCAGTGAAACAACCAGAGGTTGGTCAATTATGGTATGGCAATACTCCGACCATAAGTGAAAGCCCTTATGTCGTAAGATACCAAGTAGAAGATTACAAGCGAATCGAGGCAATGCAAAAAGCCGATAATGAAGCATTAAATCATTATTGGCAGCAACAGCCAGAGATCAGGGAACCTGAGTTTTTGGCAATACTTGAAAAAGAAAGGAGAAAACAGGAATTGGATCCTACTTATAGAATCTTGTATCTTTGGGAGTTGGGCATTTATCGATTGAAAAAAATGTTACCCACAAATCTGCCATTTGAGGAAAGAAAAGAAAAATTTATCAAGAGCGAGGCTTGGAATTGTTGGATAAATCAACATAACACTCATTTAAATCCTGAAGAAATAACGGAAAATAATATTGATGAGGAGATTGAGAATGTTGGTAGGCGATGGGGTATGGATATAGAAAAGAAGTATAATACCATGAGTTGGATTCATTTAGCGATGAATGGTGCTATATGTAAAGTATATATACCATGATTCATTTTAAATTGAACGCTACATGTTAAAGTTCCTGTGTCGTGAGTTGTCGGCATTGGGTGTTAAAGAACCGCAATACCATTTCGTTGCCTTTATCATGAAAGCAATTGTTTGTGTGAAGGTTTTGGAGAAGGGGCAAGAAACTAACATTCCGACCAAAAGAGACCAGCAAACGACCAGTTAGGGCATGACAAGGGCATAACTGGGGCGCAATAGGGGCATAACAAGATACTTTCTCTATAGCAGAAAACCCTCATTTGTATTTCTACATTAGCGAAGCAATGCAAAGTTTCGGAGAAAGCAATGAGGATAACACTGGAGCGCATGAAAGCAGGGAATGTTATAAAACGAGTTGTGGCAAGTTTTTTGGGGGCATTGGGAAATCCTTTTATCAACATCTAAGGAAACAAAATAATATGAATTATGGCAAAGAAAGCAACAAATAAGAAAGATGGCAACACGATTTGGAATTTCCAAGAGAGATGAATCTTTTGCCGGAGTGTTGGAGGGGCGATGTAAGGTGGAATAATTGTTATGGTGTGCCAAATCACCAAGTAAAAATGCGCCAAATTGCCAAGCGACACGAGGTAGAGGGCTGATTTGTATGTAGTTGAGCTATAGGGTGTGAGCGAACTTTGTATTATGCTGCGCGAACATAATGTTTGTGCAGCATAATTTATTTGAAAGGTGAAATTCATTGATGGAATGGATAAAAACGATACATGTGTTCTTTTGCATATCTTTATGCCAACTGTAGTCATTCCTTTAAACGATGTTTTTGTTGCTTATCTACTTGGCTATATGGGAAATTAAATGTATCTTTGTTTACAATATAACACGAGTATAATTTGAATACTGATGTCGAACAATCAACAAATAATGATGAATAGGATTAAGGCAGTACTGGCTGAAAGGCAACGAACCAATAGATGGTTGGCAACTCAAATGGGCAAATCAGAGAACACAATTTCAAGATGGTGTTCTAATAAATCGCAACCATCTATTATTCAATTGCAAGAAATAGCGAATTTGTTGGATGTTGACATTCGACAGTTGCTAACTACAACAAAAGATAATAATGCCTTATGATGCTCAGCTTATGAAAAAAATCGGTATAGACATATTTTCAGGAGCAGGCGGATTAAGTCTGGGGGGGGCAATGGCGGGAATTAAGGTTCGCTATGCTATTGAGGTTAATCCTCACGCAGCCAAATCTTTTGAACTTAATCACAAAGGAGCAAAAGTAATATGTGGCGATATTCGGGATGTCAAAGCTACAGATTTCTTAAATAAAGACGAGGAAGTATTTATAATCATGGGAGGCCCTCCTTGTCAGGGATTTTCTATGTCAAATACGATGTCTCGCAATATGGACAATCCTAATAATTTATTGTTCAAAGAGTTTGTTCGTTTGGTCTCAGAAATAAAGCCTAGATGGTTTGTCCTTGAAAATGTTTGGGGAATGACTAAAATGAACAATGGAGAGACAATAGAAATGATAAAACATTGTTTTGAGGAGATAGAGCCAGGCTATAAGGTCAAATGGAAGGTTCTATGGGCTGATGAATATGGTGTTCCACAAAGACGGATGAGAATGTTTATGGTCGGAAACAACCAAGAAATTGACTTTGAGTTTCCAAAGCCTTTTGATTATAAAGTGAGTGTAGAAGAAGCTATTGGAGATTTACCTGTTTTACATAATGGTGATATGATAGATTCATTGCCTTACACTAAGTCAGTAAAGGAATCTAGCCCTTATGCGCAACAGATGAGAAAAGGTTCAATAGAATCAAAGCAGAATTTTGTGTCAAAGAGTAACGACCTTGTGATGCAACGTTACAAATATATCGGTCAAGGTGAGAATTGGAGAGCTATTCCGGAGTCCTTGATGCAAAATTATTCAGACAAGACTCGTTGTCATAGTGGAATATATAAACGTCTGAAAGCAAATTGCCCTTCTGTTGTCATTTCAAACTATAGGAAGAGTATGCTAATTCATCCATATCAAGACAGAGGTTTATCGGTGAGGGAAGCGGCACGTTTACAAAGTTTTCCTGATACGTTTATCTTTCAAGGACCTCATATGAGCATACAGCAGCAGATAGGTAATGCGGTTCCTCCGTTATTGTCTAAAGCTGTGATGGCGCAGATTCTGGAATACGATTCATCATACAATAAGGAATAACTATGGGTACTTATAGACAAAGCATTCCACAAGCTGATACTCTTATGGGGTCTATGCGTTCAATGGGGTATTCTTTCGAAGCTGCTATTGCTGATATTATTGACAATGGTATTAGTGCAAATTGCAGCGTAGTCAAACTATTCTTCCCTTCAGAACCTGCTGATGATCTTGTTGTGGGAATCTTAGATGATGGAGAAGGAATGTCTGCAGGCGTCCTTTTTGAAGCTATGAGGTATGGAAGTACAGACCCTGAACTTGAAAGAAATGCAAATGATTTGGGACGATTCGGTTTAGGAATGAAATCTGCCTCTTTGTCTCAATGTAGAATTTTGACGGTTGTCAGTTTGCAGGAAGAAAAGATTAGTAGCTATTCTTGGGATTATAATTATATTCAAAATAGAAAAGAGTGGGTGGTGAAGGAGCTGTCACAAAATGAAATAAAAGCACTTCCTTATATTCACTCTCTCCTCGAATTGCCACATGGCACGCTTGTACTATGGCAGGATTTCGATGTGTTGGAGAAATCAAGTGGTGGAATGGTTTATGATGCTCTTGTTGAACTTAAAGAATCTGTAGCCAATAATATTGCTCTGATTTTCCATAACTTTCTTTCAGCAAAAGGTAAGGAGCAGATCAAGATGTACTTGAATAAAGGGAGGATAAAACCAATGGATCCTTTCCTTGAATCACATTCTAAGACAACAACGAAGAAAGCACGTTCTATTGCTATTCGGGACAGTAAGGGTCAAGAACGGCAAATCTGGGTTAAACCATATATCTTGCCATTTGCAACAGATTTAAACGATGAACACAGAAAACTCATAGGAGGAGTAGAGACATTAAGAATCAAACAAGGTTTCTATGTTTATCGAAATAAGCGTTTGATAATTTGGGGAACTTGGTTCGGGATGAAACCGCGTGGTGAACTCACAAAAAATGCTAGAGTTAGAGTAGATATTCCGAATTCACTTGATGACATATGGAGTATTGATATAAAGAAACAAACAGCTTCTATTCCAAAGCAGATTCAGCGTCAATTGCGCCAAACAGTTATTGAAGCGATGGATATTTCTGTTAGGAAGCAGACCCATCGTGGTCGAAAAGAAAATGTTGAGGATATTGACTATATTTGGGATAGAATGGAAGGCAGAGGAAAGACTTTTTATTATCAAATTAATCGTGAGAGCAAAGTGTTCCAGATGGTGAGGGATAGAATGTCAGAAGAAGACTATACTCTGCTTGAGATGCTTTTGAAAGAAATTGAGCAAAACGTTCCGACTCAGCAGATTTACATTGACAAGTCTAATGATGCAATCAGTCAAGATGAACCAGATAATCGTGTCGATGAGATTTTCCAACTTGGGATTTATATGGTAAACTTGGCAAAATCTTTTAACAAGAAATCTATAATAGAGATTGTTTCTGATCTGATGAAATCAGAGCCATTCTGCAAATATAAAGTTGTTGAGGAAAAACTTTTAGATAACTACAAGGATGAAATTAACAAACGAAGCATATAATAAGATTCTACTCATAATTTCCGCACGTTTGGAACTTATGAAGGAACTGTCGGGCTTTGTTCCATCTTTGGAAAATATTAAGCCTGCGATTGAAGACGCAATAGCCTTCTCTGGTATTGATTGTGATGAGGAAGACAAAAATAAATTGTTGGAAGAAATAGAATACCGAGAGAAAATCACTCATGTATTGGGCGATATTATTTATGATGATTATGAACAAAAGAAGTGGTATTTCAATGATAAAGTAGATGACAGCTATTTTTGGGAGAGATATTATCGTTATTTAAAAGAACACACTTCAATTGACGACAAGAGTATTAATCTTTTGCACGAAAAGACATTGCCTGACATAATGAATTGTTTATACAATCCAAAGGAAGAATTTGAAGGTAAACGTTTGAAGAGGGGCTTAATAATTGGTGATGTACAGTCTGGTAAAACCGCTACATATTCAGGTCTGATTTGTAAAGCTGCTGATGCAGGATATAAAGTTGTTATTCTTTTAGCTGGTATAACAGAAAGTCTTCGTCAGCAAACACAAGAACGTATTGATGAAAGTGTTGTTGGGTACACTATTCGTAAGGTTGAAAAACATATTCGCGAGGGGAAGGTAGGAGTTGGTAAAGACAACAAGCAACGTAGAGCAACTTCTTTTACTACATGTGTAAAAGATTTTGTTAAAGGGAGTAATTTGATTTCAACGACTTTATCGGAGCATAATTCTCTGGTCCTTTTTGTCGTTAAAAAAAATGTATCAGTTCTGACAAAATTGCATGATTGGTTGAAAAACCAGAATATGGATGTTCGTACAAATAGTATAAACCATCCAATGCTTCTTATTGACGATGAGGCAGACAATGCATCGGTTAATACAAAAAAAGATAATACAGATCCAACTAAGACAAACGCTATAATTCGTAAGATTTGCAATCTTTTTCAGACTGCGAATTATATTGGTTTTACTGCTACTCCATTTGCAAATGTTTTTATAGATCCGGATTCGGTGGACAGTATGAAGAATGCAGATTTGTTTCCAGAGCATTTCATATATACGTTACCGACCCCTTCCTCATATATTGGTGCCGATAAAATTTTTTATGAGGATAAAGAGTACTATCGCAATTTACGTTTTATAACTGATGTTGAAGAACCAGACTACACTTCAGATGAATATAGGACTGATTTACACGAAAATATAGAAGAACTTAATTCTGGGACATTCTACTCTCGTCACAAAAAAGAATGGAATGGAGTCTTGCCAGATTCGCTGAAGGAGTCCATCTATTGTTATTATCTGGCAAATGTTATTCGAGATTTAAGAGGACATGCCTCTAAACCAAGAAGTATGTTGGTTAATATGTCTCGTTTCATAAGGGTGCAACAGGTGATTAAGGAACATATTGAAGAAATACAGAACAACTTTATTCAAATACTAAAATACAACTTTGACGAAGATACCTCAAAGAATACTCATCTGTCACTGTATAAAGAACTGGAACGACTTTGGAATAAACATTTTGATAATATTACTGATATCAGTTTTATTAATGTTATAAAAAAGAAGAATTTATTAGGTGCTGTGTTCGATATTGAAGCAGATGTTCCAAAGATGGAAATTATCGTTGTTAATGGTAGTAGCGCAAGCAAATTAGATTACAAATCTAATCCTTCGTTGAGAGTAATTGCTATTGGAGGACTTGCTCTCTCGCGAGGTCTCACATTAGAGGGCTTGCTTGTAAGCTATTTCTATCGAAACACTGCAACATTTGATGTGTTGATGCAGATGGGGCGTTGGTTTGGTTATCGACCTGGTTATGCTGATTTGTTCCAAATATGGACAAGTCAAGCAAGTGCAACTTGGTATAGAGAAATAGCGACAGCCGCCACCGAATTGAAAGCAGATATTAAGAAAATGTTTGAGCAACATCTTACTCCTAAAGATTTCGGTATTAAAGTTCGTGACTATTGCGACGAATTACAGATAACAGCTAACAATAAGATGCGGACCGCGTACGAATTGTTGATGATGGAATCCTACTATGGAAATATCTGTGATACCCCTTACCTTAGTGTCAAGGCGGAACATAATGAAGAGAACTGGAATCAAGTAAAATGTTTTACTGCCCACCTGTTTGAAAATGATTATAAATTTGGTTTCGCGAATGTCGACAAATACAAAGATGAGGATGTATGTTCAGATATTGATAAATCTAGATATTTTTCTGATGTGTCCAAAGAATTGGTGGTAGACTTCCTGTCTAATATAAAATGTTCATTAGTTAACATGAAATTTAACCGGCAAAACTTAATTGATTTTATTTGCGACAAAGAAACAGAAGGAGTAGATAAATGGGATATTGTTTTCGAAGGTGGTGATGGGCAGACCTTTTATGATATACCAGGACTTGAAATGATACGTTGTCCGAAACGTCAGATTGAGGAACATGATCATGTAATTCAAATTTCGAGTCGTCGTAGGATTCTTGGTTTACGAGAAGGAAAGTTCTGCTTAAGTCAAGATGAGATAGATTTGGCAGAAAAACGATGCAGAGAAGTTTGGGCGAGAGAAGGTTCTGAGTTTGAAGGACGGCATATTCCTATTAAAGCATATTTTGAGCATCTTCCACACAGAAAACCTGTATTGATAATTATGCTCATCGAACCGGTAGAGCCAGAAAATATTGAAGCCAACAAGAATGCCTTAAAATTCATAGAGAAACTTAATGGCAATAAAATGATAGCTTTTGCTATTGGTTTCCCTGGATTAAAAGAAACAGGTAAAACTAAGAAATATAAAGTTAATAAAACATATTATCAGCTTAACATGCTTGATGAACCAGACGAAATAGAAGAGGATGAAGGATAAATTATCTACAACATTCTCGCAAGGATTCCAAAGCGGAGCTTTTATCCGTGTTGGTGAAAACCGCGACCTCAGTCTTTTTGTAGGAAAGGATGAGAAAGGAAACTATGCCTTTGATTTTAGAGGTACATACGTTCCAGTTAGAATAGCTCAGTCGGATGTGATTACAGTACTGCAGGGAAAGAGTGGCGAGAATTATATTCTTCGCTTTTCACTCTGTAATTCAGAGCTACTGGAATATTTTAGTACGTTTTGCCAGGATTTGCTCGATTCTACGGAAGCTATTAAGGACGATGAAGATGCTTATAAAACACTTTGTTCAAGATATTTCTCATGGAAAAAATTGTTCCGACCAAATAATGGTGGAATGAATGACAATGAGGTAATGGGGTTGATAGGCGAACTGCTTTTTATGCAGGATTATATGATTCCTCACTATGGTGTGGATATGGCATTAGATAGCTGGATGGGTCCAGAAAAGACCCATAAGGATTATTCTACAGAGAGTGTTTGGTATGAGATAAAGGCAATAAGTGTAGGCAAAGATTCTGTAAAGATTTCATCACTTGAGCAACTGGATGGAGATGACGAGGGCTATCTTGCTATTTATTGTTTGGAAAAGATGAGTCCAACATTCAGTGGTATAAAATTGAATGTACTGGTTCAAAACCTAATGGCAAAAATGGGGACAGCTCAAAATAGAGAGACTTTCATGTCTAAACTGAGTATGTACGCATTCGATTTCTCTCCAGAATACGACAAATTCGTATTTACGAATGTGGGATTCTCAATGTACAATGTAAGCAACGATTTCCCTCGCTTATGCAGAAAAAACATACCGAATGCAATAAACAGAATTCAGTACGAGATTTTTCTTTCTGAATTAGAAGAATATAAACTTTAAATCCGTTACACTATGGAGATTGAAGAATATAGAGCGCAATTTATTGATCAGCTTAGATTTGATGCCGATCACGAAGGAACAGAACCGGAAACTCAGTTTATTCTAAAAACATTAGAAGAACTGGAATCTATCGGGGAATTTAATGATCCGATGCCGATGTCTATTGAAATGAGAGGCAAGCGTGGTCGTATCATGGCTTTTGATGCTTATGCTTACGACGAAGCTGACAGTGCACTCATATTGATTGCAAGTGATTTTACCAATGAGCGTGATGCCGTAAACACGTTGACCAACACCCGCATCATGGATTTGTATACTCACATGTGCAATTTCCTTGACGAAGTTGTCAACGGCAAGATGAGTGACTATTGTGACGATTCCGATCCTGCCATTATTTTAGCAAAAGAATTTCGAAAGAAAATTGGCAAAGGAATGTTGGACACAGAGATTCTTCGCTTCAAGTTTTATATTATTTCTAACTCGATTCTTAGTAAGCAGGTGAAGAGCGTCTCTCAAGAAGATTTTCTTGAGAGACCGGTAGAGTTAAATATCTGGACGCTGGAACGGCTGTTCCAAACATTTATGTCCGATGCAAGTGAGATTGTTGAGTTTGATACAAAAGATTTTGATTGCGAGGGGATTCAATATCTAAAAGCAGATTTAGGAGATAGTAGCGACTATGATGCATATCTTGGAATTGTTCCAGGAAAGTTCTTGGCAGATATCTATTTGAAATATGGGAGTAAATTATTGCAAGGCAATGTGCGGGCTTTCCTGAGTGTTCGTGGTAAGGTAAACAAGGGTATCCGAAATACTATCATTAATAGTCCAGAGAATTTCTTTACCTATAATAACGGCATTGCTATTGTTGCCCGTTCAATAGGTTTTTCTGCAGATAACACTCGAATTACTCATTTTAAGGATTTACAAATTATAAATGGTGGTCAGACAACCGCTTCGTTAGCTAATGCAATTATTCGCAAAGAGGACAAAAAAGGCATGGACAATTTGTTTGTTCCGATGAAGCTGACTGTGCTGAATGTGGACAACGATATGTCGGAGGAAGAGGTTGAACGTTATAACAATATTACTAAAACAATCTCAAAATGCGCTAATTGCCAGAATCCTGTTTCGGATGCCGATTTTTTCTCTAATCACCCATTCCATGTAATGATGGAGAAACTATCGCAAAAGGTTCTTGCTCCTCCTGTTGCAGGCAAACCATATCAGACTCGTTGGTTCTACGAGCGTTCTCGTGGAAAATGGGAACAGGAACAAATGAAACTTACACAAGCGCAGCGAAAAAACTTCTGCGAGAAAAGTCCGAAAAATCAGGTTGTCAAGAAGGAAAAGCTGGCGAAATGTTTGAATACTATTCGTATGAATCCTCACCAGGTTTGTCAAAGCTCTGCCATCAACTTCAATCGTTTTGCGGATTATGTTGAAGAACTTTATGATAAATCAAAGGATAGTATTAATGAGGTGTTCTTTAAGAAAGGAATCTGCTCCGTCATTATGTTTGATGAATTGGACGTAATGATCAATAAGTCCGAATGGTATCCTAAAGGAGGAGATAAAGCTCAGATTGTGCCATACACAATTGCAAAACTGATATCAATTTTGCCAAAGGATGCCGATCTTGACTGGGTTACGATTTGGAATAAACAGACACTGTATCCGGCTCTTGCAAATGAGTTGATTCGTTTAGCTTTTGATACACAGAAGTTTTTGACAAAACAAGCTGGTGGAGGCCTTGTTAGAACGATATCCAGAACGCTTGCAGTTTGGGATGACTATAAGAAAGTTCCGTTTGAACTCTCTGACGAATTTATTAAATCCCTTGTTTCCCAAAAGGAGATTAAAACAACAGAAGCTGCTGCTAAACGAGCGCACAAATTCAATTCAAACATTGAAGCAAGCGTTGAGATATTTAATTTGGGTGCTGACTATTGGATGAGGGTTTGTAACGAACTTTCAAAAGAAAATGTTCTCTCGTACGGAGACCTTGATTTTATTAAGTCTATCGCAACTAGATTTATAGCTAAAATGGTTCTTCCTTCGTCTGCCCAATGTAAGCGACTCTTGAAGATTGTCAACAATGTTGAGGATAAGGGATATGTAATGCCGTAAATTGTATGTGCAAAATCTGCGTATACATGAAAATATAGTTTCATATAATTGTATGCTTATGACAAAATATGGTAATACAAAATAGTACAACTGAGTTTCTCATCTTTATGCTTGAAGTTAGATTTATAGGACAGCCGTCGTACCCCGATATACTGCATTAAAATGTAGCCAGGAGAATTGATTTCCAATAATTTGATGGTGGAATTATGCGAACAAAGGATTTAATAATTAAATATGCTCAGGTATTGATATGGACAAACTGACCAGAGAACAGCGTCATCGTTGCATGTCTGCAATAAAGGGCAAGAACACAAAGCCGGAATTATTGGTGAGAAAGTTCTTGTTCAGCCGTGGTTTTCGATATAGACTAAATCACCCAAGGCTTCCCGGACATCCTGATTTGGTTTTGCGCAAATACAGAACTGTTATTTTCGTAAATGGCTGTTTTTGGCATGGTCACGAAGGATGCAAATATTATGTTCTTCCGAAAACAAATGTCGAATTTTGGCAGAATAAGATTGAACGCAATCGGAGCAGGGATATAGAGGAACGGCAGCAGCTAACTTCAATGGGATGGCATTGCCTTACCGTTTGGGAATGTCAGTTGAAACCAAAAGTTCGCCAACAGACTTTAGATGCTTTGGAATATACGCTTTGCCATATTTATCTTGAGGATAGAAGGATCAAATCATATGAGACAACTGAGGAAGAATATAGCATGGTGGCAGAACCCGTAGAAAGTTATGGCAAATCGAAATGAATAATCGTAAAGATGATAATTTAAGATATGACAAAGAACATAGAAATACGAAATAGCACAGCAGAGTTTCTCATCTTTATGCTCGAAGGCAAAGAGGATGGAATTCATGTGATGTATAAGGATGAAACTATATGGGCAACGCAAAAGGCTATATCACAGCTCTTTGATGTTGATAGAACAGTTGTATCTAAGCATCTTAAAAATATATTTGAGTCCTCTGAATTACGACAAGATTCAGTATGTGCAAAATTTGCACATACTGCTGAGGATGGTAAAACCTATAATACGCAGTTCTATAACCTCGATGCTATCATCAGTGTTGGGTATCGTGTTAATTCTGTTCGTGCCACTCAGTTCCGGCAGTGGTGTACGTTTGTACTCCGCCAGTTTGCCATCCGTGGATATGTACTTGATCATAAGCGAATGGAGAACGGGGCTTTCTTAGGTGTAGATTACTTTGAACATTTGCTTGCCGAAATAAGGGAGATAAGGCTGAGTGAGCGTCGTTTTTATCAGAAGCTCACGGATATCTATGCTACGGCAATAGACTATAACAAGGATGCTCCGACAACCTATCTTTTCTTTAAGAAGATACAGAACAAAATGCACTATGCTGTGCATGGGCATACCGCTGCGGAGTTGATAGTTGAACGAGCCGATGCGAATAAGGAACACATGGGATTGACCACTTGGGAGAACGCTCCGAATGGAAAAATTGTCAAAACTGACGTCTCTGTTGTAAAGAATTATTTGCGAGAAAAAGAATTGGAAGAAATGGGCAGGATAGTCAATGCATCGCTTGATATGGCGGAAAGTATGGCTATGCGTCATATACCTATGACAATGGAAGATTGGGCAAAGCGAATAGACAAATTCATTAATTTATTTGATAGCCCGATATTGCAGGATAGCGGAAAAGTTTCTGCCGAATATGCCAAAGAGTTTGCTGAATCTGAGTTTGAAAAGTACAGGATCATTCAAGACCGTCTTTTCCAATCTGATTTTGATAGATTTGAGAATGATAGTCTTCCTGCATTGGATATTGAATAATTATAATGTCATTTTGAGGTTGGCAAAATCGCCTTTGGGATATGGCAGATTCATGTCGTTAAATTGGCAAGCGTTTGGACAATAGTCCTGTATTCATGTTCATCATCGAGTATCTTCACTTATGGGGCGGCATTGCTCCGGAATACCGACATTGGAATTTGAATTATGAAAAATGATTCCAAAGAGTTCGCGAAAGAGCAAAAAACAGTTCCTAAAAGGTGATGACGTGTTCCTAAAAGAACCTACGGAGTTCACAAAAGAGTTCATAAAAGAACAGTTGGGTTCATAAAAAAAAGTTCGTAAAAGAACTACTGAAATGCGCTTCTACGTGGTTGCTGTCAGATAGCCAAACGCTCCTTTGGATTGAACTTGCGTAGAGCGAGAAAATAGAAACGGTCACAATCCTCATTAGCCGGCAACTCTGCCAGTTTCATTATACGATGCATTACAATCATGCAATGGTTCTAACTCTGTTCGGTGTCAATGTAAAGGATGCGGTTTTTCCCGTCAGGAAAATCCGTTGTGTAGTTAAGGATTTTTTTTCCGGACAAAGCTGCTGCCACCATAGCCGACACATTGAAAGTCTTTTTGCTTTTAGCCTTGCCTATAGATGCACTGAAATTTCCCAATGTCCCGATAGCCACTTCGCCTATTTTCAGAACTTCCGGCTCCTGTTCGTATTCCTTTTCCAAGCTGAGCATTGTATCTTGCCATCTTGTAGCGACCTGAGCAAGATCTTCAATGGGTGCTACCGTTTCCATACTCACTAGCTTTTAGGATTGGCTTTGCGACGTGTAGTTGCAAGCATTCGGGTATGTTCTTCCTCTATGCTTATAGGCGATTCTCCTTTCCTTCCGCTTTCCAACCATTTGTCCAGTTCATCACGGTAAACAAATAGGTGCTTGCCTTGTTTAATGATTGGAATACCGCTATGTTTGGCTTTGTAATAAAAGGATGATTTCGAGATGCCTAGATATTCGCAGACTTCATCAACGGTCATTGGAACATGGGTATCTTTTTTTACCTCGCTATGCTGCTGATGAAGTTTTTCTTTCAGCAGATTTTCCATACTTGAGATTCTCTCGCAGAGTTCGCCTACCACTTCCGGTAGGTCATTGAAGGTTAATTTGTTTCTTTGCATGATATAACACTGTTTTGTTTAACATGCTGCAAACCAACACAATGATGTAACGCTGACAAACCTCAGAAAGCGATAATATTTCTGTCTGCGTTGAATAACCCTAATTGGTTGAATCTACGTTCAATTCTGGGTCGTTCTTCATACATTTGAAGTGGTAATCCCCAGTTTTAGGAATATCAAGGGCTATTTTGCAAATTCCGCATGTCCGGAGATTTTTAGCCAGATATTTAATCGAAGCATCTTTTAGTTCATGTGGGAATATAGTATGTATGAATGTTGCTCTATCTAAAAGAGAAATGCCCAATCTCTCCCCGATGTTCCATACGAAATGCATCAGGTCAATAGAACGGAGGGAATTATCTACTTTTGAACGGATTGGCTTGTATAAATCAGACTGTCCGTGCGCAAAATACTCTATGTTTTCATGTAGAATTTCAAGATCTTCTTTTGAGAGAAATTCCGTCATTACAAATGTGGTATATTCATGAATGACACGCTTAATGTCTGCCTGTCTTTCGGATTTTTTACGTTCAATCTCAGCCACACGTACTTCATAATTATCCATATAATCTTGTTTTACAACACTTTCTGCAACTAAATTTACCGGATTTATGTCCTTGTCGTTTGGACACTCCGGTTCAATCTCCTTAATTTGTTCAGTTAGTTCAACAGGAAGAGGTTTTACTTGCTTGCCAAAAGACAAACTCAATTCATTCTTTGTAATGAATCGGAAGAAGAAATGCTTAAGTACTCCACAGGCGAGTATTATTGCCGTAATATATAGAATAACTGGAGTGGAATACTCCATCAGGTCAATATGGCAATTGAGATATAAGTAGGAGTCTGTTGCCCAGTAAAGGATGACACTTACTGAAAGTATGAAACTGGTTCTTTGAGGAGAGATTTTAATACTATTCGTCATAAACTGATACTGTTTGGGTTTTACAATAAGACAAATGTATATGCAGATTTCCAAATAGTTGCTGTTTGTAATGGATAATCGTTCAGAATTTAAGAAAAAAATATGCTCAGAGTATGATTTGATGCAAAATATCATACTCTGAGCAATAAAAACGGGATTATTTGAGCATTAATTCTTACTTGCGGATTAAAGAGATTCTGTTGCTGGCTTCACGCTTGTTGCTGTCCACAACTTTCATGTACCGTTGTGTCGTGGTAATACTTTTATGTGCCATGTTACTTTGAATGGTACGTATGTCTGTGCCGGCTGCTCCTTGAAGTGTTGCGTATGTTCTTCGGTAGGAGTGGAAAGTGATATTCTTGGTAATACCGGCTTCGCGAATCCACTCTTTCATGGGTTGCTGTGTCCAACTTCGTTTCAATTCTTTAAATACTAATCCGGTTTTTTCCGGAGAATAGCCGATTAATTGCAGGGCTTCGTCACTGATTGGAATGATGTCCTCTGTTTTGGTCTTTTGGGTAATTGTATGGACACATTTTCCTCCAGCTGCAAAGTCAATGATTTCATGCCATTGCAACGATAGTATGTCGCTGATTCTAAGACTGGTCAGACATGAGAACAATGCCGCTGTTTTCAGAATCGGCTTTTTGCAAGGTGTTTCTGCCAATTTGTATAGTTCTTCCACGCTTAGATAATCTTTTGGAGTATCTTCTGTTTCGATTTTATCCAAAAAGTCATTGATATTGGTTTTGATTAGCCGATTGCGATAAAGGATTTTCAAAAGTCCCCTGAATGTTGACCAATAGCCGGAAGCAGAGTTCTTTGAAATGCGACCGTCACGCCTAAGTTGCTTGGCATTTAGCAGATACTCACGAAACTTATTACAAAGGTCAATATCAATTTCTTCAAAAGTACATTTGCCATGAACGAAGTTGTAGAAATGGTGGTACACAAATTCCCATTTTTGGTCATGCTTACGAAGCTGCCTGCGATAGTATTCCAGAAAATCCGCTTTGAGTTTGTGCCTGTCAAAGAAATCATACCTGTCATTTACGATAGATTCAAAGCGTCTGCATCGGATGGCTTCTGCCTTTTCAGACATAGTGGCATTGAAGTTACGTTCGCGCTCGTTCTTGGGATTGGCATAAATATAAATGTTCAATCCTTCGTGGCGGATGGTTTTCATTGTTTCCTGGTCACGATAGCCTGGATAATAATCCAGATAGTAAGAAAGCATTCCGTTTTTCAAAGGACGTGTTCTCAATGTTACTGTTTTACATTCTAACATGGTTACAATTATTATTAGTTTATACTTGATTTGCTGCAAATGTCCGTAATGACTTGACACAGACAATGCTCATTTTTAGAATCATTTTCTGGTCTGCCTAAATTCAGACTTAGGCTTATTTTCTGACACCCATTACATGATCGAATTCCACTTTCAGGAATCTCACGAAACGACCTTTTTTCTCACGTTTGATTTCGTGGAACTGCAGAATGCCATAGACAGAATCCCGTGTGAGATTGTATCTCTTCATGGCTTCCTGCACGGTGTAGTATTCCGAAGAATTATCTTCGGCAGTCTGCTTGGATATATCAAAATGTAGCTTTGAGTAGAATATCTGACCGTGTTCTTTTTTGGACGGGATGTTGTTACGATAGACATGGGAGCGGATGGCAACTCGACTCATCCCATACTTTTGTTCAATCTCATCAGGAGTGTACCACTCGGTCAGTGCATCGTCTGTCTTGTATTTGGCAAACGCAGTATCAATATGCTTTTTGCTGTAATAGTTGAACTGGCGAATACGGATTTTGGGGATATTGTTCTCTCTTGTATATGCCCAAATCCATTTTTGCGATACTTTGTACTTTTCGGAAATTTGCTCGGCAGTGTAGTACTCAGTTATATCAAGATCATCTTTTATTCTTCTTCGTTCATAGGGGCGGGTTTTGAGCATCAGTTCAATATCGGCTCTGCGAATGATTGACATCCTTGCACTGATTCTTGATGCTCTCAACTTATCCTCTTTGACGAGTTTGTAAATGTATTGGCGAGAAACGCCCATCAACTGTGTGGCTTGTGCAAAAGTAAAGTAATCTTGATGGTCTAACTTACTTTTGACTTCTATCAATTCTTGTAATTCACGAAGTTCGATTCTTCGTTCTTTCATTCGGTGTTTGTAGCCTTGACTGGCACATTGGTGGCAACAATAATTAGTGGTTGTTTTCTTCGCAATGAATGGTTTTCCACACCATTGGCAAATTCTTTTTACTTCCATGTTGTTTTCTCCATATTTTTAGTGAAACCATATAATTTTAATTTCGCTTTTTGTCTACCTATGTAAACCATTGTCAACACATGTTGTTGACTACCTCAGTGTGACATCGGGGACAAACCCCAATTTGTTTCGCGGTAGAAATACGGTAGAAAAATAAGGCGAACAACACTCTCCAACCACTATCAACTGGATTTTTGGCAAATAAAAAAGCCGCTGAATTTCAGCGACTTCATTATTGTTAGTTCTAATTCGTTGCAGTTAATTGCGATATATCATTTCCCGATGCAAAAATGTTGAAAGATATTCTGAAGCACCATATCATTCGTAACCTCGCCAGCTATGTCTGAAATGAAGAAGATGCATTCCCGTATGTCTTGCGAAAGAAAATCTCCGGAAATTTGTGAATCAAGCCCACTCTGTACTCTATGAATAGCTTCCAAAGCTTTGTTTAAAGCCTCATAATGTCTTACATTTGTCACAATAATATCATTTTGTGTTACTGTTGGTAAATGTGCTGCATCAATAAGCATTTTTTGTAGCTCACTTGTATTTTCCCGTTGTTTGGCCGAGATAAAAATACATTCTGTAGACTCTTTAGGAAAGTCTTTTAATAGAGACTGTAAATTCTCTTTTTGCTTGTCTTCGATCAAATCAGCCTTATTGAACACAACAATCAAATGCTTTCCTTCACAACGCGGAATGATCTTCTCTGATAACTGTTCGATTTGAGAGGCAGCATTCACAGCATCTACCATCCAAAGAACAATCTCTGCCTGATCTAACTTTTGGAAAGTACGTTCGATACCGAGACTTTCGATCGTATCATTGGTTTCCCGGATCCCGGCAGTATCAATGAACCGGAAAGTGATTCCTCCGATGTTGATAGTATCTTCGATCACATCACGCGTTGTCCCGTGGATATCACTGACAATCGCCTTATCTTCATTTAATAATACATTCAGTAAAGTCGATTTTCCGGCATTCGTTTCACCGATAATAGCTACAGGGACACCGTTCTTAATAGCATTACCAACACTAAAAGAATGAGCCAACCGCGAAATGACCTGTTCAATTTCATCTGCCAGCTTCTTTAATGCCGAACGATCGGCAAATTCAACATCCTCTTCGCTGAAGTCCAACTCCAGTTCGATCATAGAGGTGAAATTCAGCAATTTGTTACGTAATTCCGTCAGTTCCTTGCTGAAACCACCTCGCATCTGGCTCATAGCCAAACGATGAGTGGCAGCAGATGAAGACGCGATCAAGTCCGCCACAGCCTCTGCCTGACTTAAATCCATCTTTCCGTTAAGGAAAGCGCGTTGCGTATACTCTCCCGGTTGGGCCATGCGGCAACCGTTTTTGATAAGCAACTGCATCACCTGTTGAAGAATGTAAGAAGAACCGTGACACGTGATTTCCGTACTGTCTTCTCCCGTGTATGAATGAGGAGCACGGAAAAGACTGACGAGCACTTCGTCAATAATCTCGTCTCCGTCATAAATACGTCCGAATGTCAAAGTATATGGTTTTTGCTCACTCAATAATTTGCCAGTCTTGGCGGGCTTGAATATGCTGCCAGTGATAGAAATAGCTTCCGGTCCGGAAACGCGGATGCTTCCGATAGCACCGCCCTGGGCGGTAGCGATAGCGCAGATTGTATCTTGATTCATTGTTTTTTCTTTTTGGATGAGCAAAGATAATTGTTTCTAAGTAAAAAATAGAAAATTGAGCACAACTTGTGCTTTATTTGTTTATATTTGCTGCCGTGCAGTGGTACACCAAACAAAATAAAACAATAATGCTATGGAACCAGCGATCAATTTATATTCTCCGAATGAGAAAAGCGAACTCATACGGGAAAATTATCAGGAAATACTTTCTGTACTTGCAGCTCATCAAATAGCTTTGTGGGAGTATGATATCATTACGGGCAAATGCTCCTTTTCAGACGATTATTTTTCTACACTCGGATTGAAGGATACCGGAATCATTTTTGAGGACATCGATGATTTCTATCGGTTTATTCATCCGGAAGATGCCGAATCCTATAAACAAGCCTTTGCAGAAATGCTTTCATCAGACTCTAAAACCTCACAAATAAGAGTTCGTTGTATGGGCGAACAAGGGAAAGTGATTTGGCTGGAAGATCATTTTCTGTCTTACAAAGAGAGTTGCAAAAGTCATCCGGGCAAACTGCTGGTATATACGGTGAACGTCACTTCACAGTGCGAAAAGGAGCAACATATCAAATATCTGGAAGAATACAACCGTAAAATTATTGAAGCACTGCCGGAATTCATTTTTATCTTTGATGATAACTTCTTCATTACCGATGTCCTGATGGCGCCGGGGACGATTTTGCTTCATCCTGTGGAAGTGTTGCGTGGAGCGGATGGACGATCTATTTATTCACCGGAGGTCAGTGACCTGTTTCTTTGTAACATTCGGGAATGTTTGCATGACGGTAAGTTGAAGGAGATAGAATATCCGCTTGAAGTGGATGGAAGTCTGCATTATTTTCAGGCACGTATCGCCCCCTTCGAAGGAAACAGGGTACTTGCACTGATACATGATATTGGAGACCGGATTCAGCGTTCGCAGGAATTGATCGAAGCTAAACGTCGTGCGGAAGATGCCGATAAGATGAAGTCTGTCTTTCTGGCAAATATGAGCCATGAGATTCGTACTCCGTTGAATGCTATTGTTGGTTTCTCGGAGATTATCGCGGTGACAGAGAGTGAAGAAGAGAAAATGGAGTATCTGGAAATTATTCAGAGAAACAGTAACTTGTTGTTACAGTTAATCAATGATATCTTGGACTTGTCCCGTATTGAATCCGGAAAGTCGGAGATGCATTTCCAGCAGGTAGAGATTGTAGGATTGGTGGAAGAAGTGGAGAAAGTGCACCAGCTGAAGATGAAGTCGAGCGTAGAGTTGAATGTGATTCGTCCGGAAGGAGAATTCTGGACCTCTACCGACCGAAACCGGGTGATGCAGGTCTTGTTCAACTTCCTGTCGAATGCCATTAAAAATACGGAAAAGGGAACTATTACATTAGGGCTGAAACATGAAGGCCCCTGGCTGAAACTATTTGTCAGCGATACAGGTTGTGGAATATCCAAAGAGAAGCTCCCGCAGATTTTCACCCGTTTTGAGAAGCTGGATGACTTCGTGCAAGGTACCGGGCTGGGACTCTCAATCTGTAAAAGTATCGTAGAACGTCTGGGTGGACGCATTGAGGTAACTTCTGAATTGGGGCAGGGGAGTACGTTTGCACTCTATTTGCCTTATCAGGAAATACCGAAAGAAGTTGTTGAAAGAAGACTTCCGCATAAAAAGGATGTTGAAGCAGATAAACGTAAAAAGATATTGGTAGTGGAAGATATAGAGTCGAACTTTGCTCAACTGAACATTCTTCTGAATAAAGAATATATTATCTCATGGGTACGCAATGGACAGGAGGCTATCAATAGTTTCATCCGTGAAAGTCCGGATTTGATTCTGATGGATATTCGTATGCCGGTGATGGACGGTATTCAAGCTACTGAAAAGATTCGTACGATCTCTCTGACCGTGCCTATTATTGCAGTGACTGCGTATGCTTTCTATACCGAACAGCAGCAGGCCATTCAAGCGGGATGTAACGCCGTTATCTCAAAACCCTATTCTTTGGAGAGGCTAAGAGAGACGATAGAATCTTACATCGGATAATTAATTTTCTAAAAGAGAACCAACATTCTGTATATTGTAGTGTTACTATTACAATAGTAGTAACATTATAATAAATTTGAATATGGAGAAAGTAAAAAGGATAGTCCTTATCGGAGCAAGCGGCTTTGTAGGTTCCGCTCTTCTGAACGAGGCTTTGAATCGTGGTTTCGAAGTTACAGCAGTGGTTCGTCATCCGGAAAAGATAAAGATAGAGAATGAAAATCTGAAAGTGGTGAAGGCCGATGTAGCTGTGCTTGATGAAGTGGCCGACGTTTGTAAAGGTGCAGATGCCGTTATTAGTGCGTTCAATCCGGGATGGAATAATCCTGATATATATGATGAAACCATTAAAGTTTATCTGACTATTATTGATGGAGTGAAGAAGGCTGGTATCAATCGTTTTCTGATGGTTGGCGGTGCCGGTTCTTTGTTTATCGCTCCGGGCTTGCGTTTGATGGATTCCGGCGAGGTGCCCGAAAATATATTGCCGGGAGTGAAAGCCTTAGGAGAGTTTTATCTGAACTTCTTGAAGAAAGAGAAAGAAATAGACTGGGTGTTCTTCTCTCCGGCAGCGGATATGCGTCCGGGAGTACGTACAGGACGTTACCGGTTGGGAAAAGATGATATGATTGTAGACATCGTAGGAAACAGCCATATCTCTGTCGAAGATTACGCTGCCGCAATGATTGATGAATTGGAGTATCCGAAACATCATCAGGAGAGATTTACGATTGGTTATTGATAGAAAAGCTAAAGTAGAGCCTGAATGATAAAATAATGGCTTGAATCCATACATTGCAAATGTAAGATTCAAGCCATTATTTTATTCTAACGATTACAATTTTATTCTTTTAGAAGAGCGTACTTCTATATTCTGTCAAGTACAGTCTTAATCAGTGTATCAATTGTATTTTTATATCCTGTATTGGCCTCTTTAATAAGTCGGTTGGCTATCACCATGCAGACGGTCATTGCCTTGTGCCCCATCAACCGGCTAAGTCCTGCCAAAGCCGAACTTTCCATTTCGAAGTTGGTTATCTTGTAGCCTTTATATTCGAAAGCTTCAATCTTATCATTCTGTTTCGGGTCTGCCAATGGAACACGAAGTTCACGTCCCTGCGGACCAAAGAAACCTCCGGCGGCGATTGTTACTCCGCGTACCATGTCATCTTTGGCAATCCGGTCAATCAGTTCTTCGCTGGCATCAATAACATAAGGAGCAGGCGCGCACATATTTCCCGACCAACCCATGTGATTGAGGAATGCACGTTCAAAAGGTAAGTCGCATACAGCATTTCGTCCGGCATAGAAATTCAACAATCCGTCGAATCCGATAGATTTTTGCGAACACACAAATGTTCCGACAGGAGTGTTGGGCTGTAAGCCGCCACATGTGCCGATACGTACTAATTCCAGTTGGCGGAACTGATCCTTTTCTTCACGGGTATTAAAATCGATATTGGCGAGCGCGTCCAGTTCATTCATTACGATATCGATGTTGTCGCAACCGATTCCTGTAGAAACCACTGTAATCCGTTTACCTTTATAAGTACCCGTAATGGTTTTGAATTCGCGGCTTTCCACTTCACATTCTTTGTTTTCGAAATGAGAAGCTACGAGTGCTACACGTCCGGGGTCACCTACCAGAATTACTTTGTCTGCCAACCATTCGGGCTTTACGTGAAGATGGAATACTGAACCGTCTTCATTGATAATCAATTCAGAGGATGGAAAGTACTTTTTCATGTTATTGAAGGGTTTTAGTTTTATAATAGGATTTGTATCTATAAATAGAAACGCCGGAACCAGATTTAAGTTCAGAAGAAGCCACTATCTTTTTCCTTTAGAAAAGTGGAGTGTGTCTTAATACTGAAATGAAATCGGATTCCGGCGTTTGTGAACGATTATTTGCTCAACGGCTGATTGCCTGTGTTGCCTGTTGTCGGCTTGGCGATATTCTCACGCATGGAGGTATCAGCTTCAATATTTTTCATACGATAATAATCCATGATACCTAAGTTGCCGCTGCGGAAAGCTTCAGCCATCGCTTTAGGAACTTCAGCTTCTGCTTCGATCACTTTGGCACGGGCTTCCTGTGCTTTTGCTTTCATTTCCTGTTCGGAAGCAACTGCCATAGCACGGCGCTCTTCGGCTTTTGCCTGTGCGATGTTCTTATCTGCGTTAGCCTGATCGATTTGCAGAGCCGCACCGATGTTTTTACCTATATCGATGTCCGCAATATCAATAGACAAGATCTCGAAAGCCGTTCCTGCGTCCAAACCTTTACGAAGTACAAGTTTAGAGATTGAATCCGGATTCTCAAGTACCGATTTATGGTTTTCAGACGAACCGATAGACGAAACGATACCTTCGCCTACACGGGCGAGAATCGTATCTTCACCTGCACCACCGACCAGCTGTTTGATGCTGGCACGTACTGTTACTCTGGCTTTGGCTATCAACTGAATACCATCTTTGGCAACAGCCGTAACAGGAGGAGTGTCAATCACTTTAGGATTTACCGACATCTGCACAGCTTCAAATACATCACGTCCTGCAAGGTCGATAGCAGTTGCCATTTGAAACGATAATTCGATATTCGCCTTTGATGCAGATACTAAGGCGTGGACTACTTTTTCCACATGTCCTCCCGCCAGATAATGGGCTTCCAGTTCGTCACGGGTAATGTTTTTTAATCCGGCTTTGTGAGCCTCGATCATTCCCGGCACGATGATATAAGGCGGAACATTACGTATACGCATCAGGAATAGCTGTATCAACGAGATGTTGACACCTGATACTTTGGCCGACAACCATAAGAAGAACGGCACATAATGGAAAAATAGTATTAGGAAAATAATACCTCCAACAATCAGAAGGATAGGTAAGTACAGAGATGTTTCCATTGATAATTTGTATTAAGTGAATATTATTTGAGGTGTCTTTCAACCATGATTGTACCATCGGTAATACGGTTTACGATAATCGGTGTCTTCTCATTGAGGAAGCCATCCATAGACTTTACTTCCACAATTTTTCCGTTTATCTCAGCATAACCGATTTGCGCCAGACGTGTAGTACTGATTCCCGTATCACCCACTTTAATGCTGTCTTCTGCGCTACGGTCTACTTTCGAATCAATATCCTTTTTCAATGCCAGTTTGTCCAGCATCTTCGATCGCATGAACCAAACCAGTGATCCGATGCAGGCAATCGCTGATATACCAAGAGTGATAAATCCTCCTGCCATACCTAAATTGGCAAACGCATAGTAGTTGGCATAAAGGATGCAAACCAATGCAGAAATTCCGGCCAGGCTAATGCCCGGGATGACGAACAGTTCTACCAGAAACAGTATGACTGCGGCAATAATGAGAATGGTGATAATGAGTATATCCATAGTTCGGAGTTATTATTTATTTTGTTTTTTCTGCATTACGTACATTCACTTCAAGAGTATCCAGTTCTTCGGACATTTGCAATACCCGCTTTTCGAGGTCGAGGATGGCAGGAGCCATTTTTTCTTTTCCTTGTTGGTTGGCACCGGCGTATTGTTGACGCAGGCTATTCAGTTTTTCTTCTTGTTGATAATAGTCTTTCTCCATCTGCTGGTAACGCTGGAAAAGTGATTTTGCTTTTGCGGATTTAAAATCGCTCATCAGATAGTAAGTCGTATGATCGTCAATGACAAACTCAAAGTCCATCGCACGACGTTCTTTGGGCTTATGACTGATGGCAGCTTCCAGACGTTGCAATGCTTCGGTAACAGCTTGTTTGTCTTTCCAGGTTTCTTTCAGTGAATGAATCTGTGCCAGACGAATAATCTGTTGCTGTTCCATTGCCTCATAATTATAAGTCTGCTTGGAAGTATTAGGAATGAATACATAAATACATACCTTTCCTTCGGGCTGGAAACGGTCGGAAGCAAACCATCCGAGGTTGTTGTATTCGTCAATGACATACATATAATCATTGTATGGCGAATTGAACGGCATACCTACATTGTCCGGAACAAGATAAGTGTCGGTATTCGTGTTGTAACGGGTGACAAAGATATCATAGCCTCCCAGTCCTTCGCCATCGCTGGCATAGTAAACGGTGACTCCGTCCGATAGAACAAACGGATAATTCGCGTTTCCGGAAGCGTTAATACTGCCCGGTAATGGGCGTCCGTCACTCCATTCATTCAGCAACTTGTTTTTTGAGAAGATGTCAAGATATCCCTTTTCACCCTTTTCGCTATAATAGATTTTATTTCCGATTTCTGTTTCGTAAACAGTTCCCGGATGATCTCCTTCTGTTTTGAAAAAATCATTGAAGGTAAACAACTTACCCGATTCTTCACTAATCTTGTATGCCTGGAGGAAAGTCGCCTTGTCTACGACGAAGCTGTCAACGATGCATACATCTTCCACTCCCTTCAACATTCGAAGGTCGGATTTGCTCTTTTCCAGAAGCTTTTCCGCTTCTTCCGTCGATTTCCTGCGTTTACTTAAATCTGCGATATATTCCTCAAAACAGTTTACAGCGTCTTCGAAACGATAAGTCTCGTTATATGCTTGTCCCAAATAGAGTTGTCCACCGGTAACACGTTTCTTCACTGCTATCTCGAGAGGTTTTACAGCTTCTTCCGCTTCTCCGGTTTTCAGGCAACATACGCCATACCAATAATTATAGTTCCCGTTCGACGGTTGTGATTTAGCATACTTTTCGAAGACAGGCTTGGCTTTTTCATAGTCACCTTTAGTGAATAAGGTGCGTGCCTGTTCCAACGTTTGTGCAGATACTTCGCAAAGGAAGAGGCTGCAAATTAAAAATAGAATATATTTTCCTTTCATCGTTTTGAGCGTTTATGAGTGACGGGTGGATTGAAAACATTGCTGCTTTCGGGCACCGGTCCATTTATCAATTGTTCAAAAGTACAAATTTATTAGAAATAAACCCTTTTTCAGTGATTCTATTATGTTAATTCTTCTTTAAATCATTCTTTTCGCTTACTTTTGCAGCCGATTTTCAAAGATATGACACAATTTACGGAAGAAGAGAAAACCATTCGCCGCATTGAACGGCGGTTTAGCAAAGGGGTGGTGCAATATGGATTGATAGAAGAAGGAGACAAAATCCTTATCGGACTGTCGGGAGGAAAAGATTCGTTGGCACTTGTTGAGCTGTTGGGTAAACGCGCGCGTATCTATAAACCTCGCTTTTCTGTTGTTGCCGTTCATATAGTGATGAAGAATATTCCTTATCAGAGCGATATGGAATATTTGAAAGCACACTGCGAGGCGTATGGGGTACCCTTCGTGCAGTATGAGACTGCTTTTGATCCTGCTACCGATACACGCAAATCTCCTTGTTTCCTTTGTTCATGGAACCGCCGGAAAGCCCTGTTCACTGTTGCCAAGGAGCACGGATGCAATAAAATCGCTCTCGGTCACCATATGGATGATATTTTGGAAACTTTATTGATGAATATCACTTATCAGGGGGCGTTCGGTACAATGCCGCCCCGATTGGTGATGAAGAAGTTTGATATGACAATTATTCGTCCGATGTGTCTGGTTCACGAAGCCGATTTGATAGAATTGGCGGCTTTGCGTCATTATCAGAAGCAAGTGAAGAATTGTCCCTATGAATCGCAGTCCAGCCGTAGTGACATGAAAGGAGTTTTGCGACAACTGGAAGCGATGAATCCGGAGGCACGTTACAGCCTTTGGGGAAGCATGACCAATGTACAGGAAGAATTATTACCAGATCAAATAGATTAATTTGAATAGATTGTTATGAAAGGATTCTATACCATTTTGTTGCTGATCGTATCCAATGTTTTTATGACATTTGCCTGGTACGGCCATTTAAAGATGAAACAGGAGTACGGCTGGTTCGCAGCTCTTCCGTTGATCGGTGTTATTACGTTTAGTTGGGCAATCGCTTTTTTTGAATATTCCTGTCAGATACCAGCCAATCGTATCGGCTTTATAGGTAATGGAGGACCGTTTTCACTGATGCAGTTGAAAGTCATCCAAGAGGTGATAACACTTATTATTTTTACAGTGTTCACTACTATCTTCTTTAAAGGCGAAGCGTTACATTGGAATCATTTGGCTGCGTTCGTTTGTTTGATTGCGGCGGTGTATTTTGTGTTTATGAAATAACGGCATTAATATTGGCATAAAGAATACCAATGCGATGATTGAAAATAGTAAACCTCCTATTGTGCCAATCGCGAAAGAGAACCAAAACGCTTCTGCCTGCGGACCATCGATCAAGAACGGAACCAAGCCCAATACAGTAGATAATACAGTCAATAAGACTGCAACAATCTTATGATTATAGGCTTTAACATAGAGCTTGACAGGAGGGAGCGGTTTGGCTCGATAGCGACAGTTGCTACGAATGCCATTGTATTCGTTTATGATATAAATAGCTGCATTCACCACCAGTCCGCTTAATAAAACCAGCGATGCAAAACCACCTGTTCCAAAGTTAGTGCCAGAGAAATAGAACGTCAAAAAGGTCCCGATAAAGGATATCGGAATCAGTGATATAATCACAAGTGGCTGTCGCAATGATTCAAACAAAATGGAACAAGTGAAGAAGATAATGACAACGATTAGTAGGATCAACCAATATTGAGTTCCTTGATCGTCATACCATCCATGACTTGTGTTGACTACACGAAAACCGACCGGTAGAGCAGCATTCACCTCTTCGGTGGTCTTTTTTATGAACTGATCGGACAGGTCATACGTTCCCATATAATCAAATGCTACATCAAGCGAATACTCCTGATCTTTTTTGGTGATTTGGTTACTGACAGATTGTAGGCTAATCTCTCCGATATGAGCATAACAAATGGGATTGTCATCTACGTCTATATAGCTGTTCATCAGATGCCACACATCGAACTTATCACGCAGTGTAGAGTGACAATCAATATCTATGTATTGATCTTTATTGCGGTAAGTACCTACCGATCCTTCATACAGCAGTGCAGAAAGCGCTGAATACCCTTGGTTGAGATTCAGATCATAGAGTGCGATTTTTTTCATATCATATTTGATATACATCTCATCGGTAGAATTATCTTGGTCGGCGTAATCACCGGGGCCTCCTAACTCTATATCAATGTTGGTGACTCTCTTGTTGTCTTTAATCTTTTCGGTTACCATCTCTGCACATTTGTAAAGATAGTCATAGTTATAACCACTCAACCCTATACGGCACGATTTACTTTTTCCCAGTGTGAGCGAGTTGGAGAAACCTTTTTCACTCACTCCTGTTGTGCTCCAGTCTACGCCGCCTATTGACAACGCTTCCCTAATCACTTGTGACTCTAAATGTTGAGGAAATGCCCCATATTTATATTCATCGGTAAATTCCACTTCAATAGAACCACTTTCTCCATTGATTTGTGTCACGAATTTCTTGATCTCCTTGTATTTTGTCAGGAAATGATCCATTTGCCACATCTTTTGATTCAACAGTTCCGCGTCGCCCTTTTCTGTTAATTTGGCCGATATTCGAAGTTTTACATCATAGTCACTCTGCGCAAATGTACGAGATGATTGGGTGGATGAGAAGAGATGCAGCGTCCCACCTGTCACCTTTTCAAGAGGCTGGCGCAATTTGTTTTGATAAAACTCACTGCCAATGGTCTTATTATAGGCTACTTCATACCATTTGAGTTCCGGTTTTTCTTTATTGCTATAAAAATAATGGGAGCGGCCTAATTCTCTCGGCAACTGATTCAACGGAATACCAAATACCAGCACCAAAATTGTGATATAGATCCATTTTTGTTTTTGGGTAAAGGTGATATAGCGGTTGTAGAATTTATTCCATTTTATGATCCTGCGACAACGGCGATAGTCTCTTTTCTCCTGACGACGGTTCAAGCCGTTACGATCAATAATAGCCGGCACAAAAAACAGAGCCACAAACAGAGCCACAATAAGATTGATGATGATAATAGTAGCAAAGTCATTCAGTGTTCCTCTTACATAATCGGGCATAAAGAAGATAATCACTAATGACCCGATCGTAGTGAGCAGTGCTGCCAAAATTGCGATGAAGACGCTTCGGTTACGGTAATAACTGTAGTGATCCACCATCACGATCGTGGTATCGATCATAATTCCGAACGATACGGCAACACCAGTCAACGAGATTAAATTCAACTCTATATCAAACAGATAAAAGAAGATAACCGATATCAACACATTAGCGAAGAGCGCCACGGCTATGATAGATAAATAACGACCGCTTCGACTTGATATCCAGATAAAAAGAAAAAGGATCAGTAATGAAAGGAATGTTCGTTTTATTAATTTATTCAGCTCCTTAAGCACATCCTTGGCAGCATCATAGGTTAGAGAGATATAAAACCCATCTGAAAGATTGGCTTGCACCTCCTCCATCTTTTTACGTAATTCGGAAGAGGCTTTGATGATATTCACATCAGCATCGGCTGATATACTTAGGTTGATCGTATTCAGACCGTTGATGCGGTAAAAATTGCTTTCGCGGCGTTTTTTATAGTTTAGTTTAGCGATATTATCCAAATAGATGATTTTTCCCTCTATGGTGGTAAGCGGCGTTTTCCCGATATCAGAACCAAGCGGCTCAGTTTCTAAAAGTAGCGTGATACGCTCTTTGTTACCATTACGGTCGATCTTGTCAATATCCCCGACAATAGATCGTTGCCCTAAGAAGTTTTGAAGCCCTGATGTGATTATATTGGATTCCAGGCCGTAACGTTGCAACTCTGTCTGATCATATTCTATATCCAGATAGGTTGGAGGTGCTCCCGAAACGGTGACCTCCCGCACATAATCAATTTGCGTCAGATAGGGTTTGATATTTCGCTCTACATAATTCTGAATATTGGCCGGCTCCATATCCGCATTGATGATATAGGATAAAACTTGCCGGGAATTTTGTTTCATGCCGCTTCCGACATCTCCTCCTGACAGGGAAGGGTAACCGGCTCCTTCAGGCAGCTTGCCGGCTACCTGTTTCAGTAGGGAGGATATTTCAAAACGGACGGCTGATACGCTGGCGTTCTCTTTCAGTTCAATCGCGACGTTTCCACTTCCGTAGGACGATGTAGAAGAGGTTTTCTTGACTCCAACCACTGATGAGACCATTCCTTCTATTTTAGAGGTAATCTCCTGTTCAATTACCCGTGGTGATGCTCCCGGCCAGCTGAACGAGACGTTCAACTGTTTTCCCTGTTTCGGCGTAGGATTATAAGCGACTCGTAGTAGTGGTATCAGCGCTATTCCAATCACCATCAATACCGCCATAATCAGTATGAGGGAGAAGCTGGGTATCCGCTCTAAAAAGCCTTTTTTTGTTGTATCTTTACTCATAAGCAGCAGGATTAGTGTTTACGGTAAATAACATAATAAATCAACGGTATAAAAAACAGGCTGATAAGTGTTCCGGCCGTCATGCCAATAATAATAGAGAATGACAATGGATATTGCAGATCCGAACCCATGTCTACCCGGTTCAAGAACGGCGCAATAGCCAATATGGTCGTTAGGGAAGTCATAATGATCGGCTTCAAGCGACTGTGACCACCCACTAAAATTGCCCGCAGCAGTGACATACCTTGTTTTCGCAGGCGATTAATCGTATCTACTTTCAGGATCGAGTCGTTGATGATAATACCACTCATTACCACTAAGCCAATCATTGACATGATATTCAGACTTTCACCAAATAGCCACAAACCAAACAACACGAAAAAGATATCAACCACAATCTCTGAAAGGATGATTAACGGTTGAACAATACTTTCAAATTGTGCTGCCAGAATAAAATAGAGTAACAAAATAGCTACCAATAGAATGATAATCAACTCCTTGATGGTCTCACGACTTGAAAAATACTCTCCGGTAAAGGTCACAAAGAAGTTACTATCCTCTTTTACAACCTGCTCGATGGTTTCCATTACTTGCTTCACATCGCTGTCCGGCACATCAAGAGCGATAGGGTAGTAGTCGCCATCACTGCCGGAGTAGAGCTTCTTAAAATCTTCCCCTTTAGTCTCACGTATTACCATCGAGAGCGGTATCTCCACGCTGTTTTTATTACGCACTTTGCCCGATAAAATGTCAGAAGCTTCGGCACGTGATTCCCCCGTTGTGACAGGCATCGAATAACCGCCTTGATTGATGCGAAACAGCACATTCTGACTAATGATATTTTTCATCTTTCCGTAGATATCATCATACGTAATATCATATACCGCCATTGCCTCCACATCGGCTATATAACGGATATTTTGCTCCATCACAGCCGGAGGCACAACTATATCTGGCAGTGCTTTTCGAATCTTCCCTGTCAGCTCTGTTATCTGTTCCACTGTTGGAGCTTGTCCCCCTTTGCTATGTAGTTGCACCACCAACGGACTTCCCTGTTCGGCAAATATCAGATTAAATATATTGCCCGAAACCTGAAATGTAACCAATGCTTTCGGATGATTTTCATTCACATAATCTGTCAGTCTTTTCTCTATCTTCGCCAGCGTCTCCGCGTCTTTCGCTTTGATATAAACAATACTTTCGGAGGGTGTAATCTCTTTGGTATGAGACATTAAAAACTGCTGCACGCCAATCATTGAGGTGGTTTGCTCAACCAAACTATCAACTTGCGACAACAAACGATGCACCCGCAAATCATTCTCTTCGAGTGATATACCGCTATTCCAGTCGATTGTCATAATAGTATCATCATGCGAGATATGTGGCAGACGGCTCTTTTCAACTATCTGATAGATGAGATAGGTCATCGGAATAAGTGCTACAAAGCAGACGATCATCATTTTGCCGTGCCGAAGTGCCCATTTAAGCGTCTTTTCATACGGACGGTAGTAGTTGAAAGTAAAAAAACGGGCAATAAAACGATTTTCGGTATGTGCCGGCAGCTTTTTGTACAACAAGTAGAAATAGACTGGAAGTACCAGTACGGCTACGAGTAATGAGGCAAACAGGGCTATCGTCACCGCCATTGCCTGATCGTAGAAGAGCGCGCCGGCCGTACCGCTTAGGAAGATCAATGGTACGAAAACCGAACAAGTGGTCAGCACACTGCTAAGCATCGGCGTAAAGACCTCACTGACTGCTTCAGCGATGGCGTCATTGAGTTGCATCCCCGATTGCCATTTTTGCGATATATTATCAATAACAATAATCGAATTATCAACAATCATACCTGTTCCGAGAATCAAACCGGATAACGAAATGATGTTAAGCGATATCCCCAACAGATGGAATGACAACAAAGTGACGATTAATGACAGAGGGATGGTGACAACGATCAACATCGGTGAACGGAAATCCTTCATAAACAGGAAAATGATCAGTGCCGCTAAAATAGCGCCTACCAACAGATTACTATCCAAATTTTCGATTGAATAGGCCAGCAACTTAGTTTGGTCACGGGTCAGTTCAAACCGGATGTTCGGATGTTCTGCCTCCAGATCGGCTATTAGTGTGGCGATACCCTGTTGCAGATCTTCCATCTTGGCATCGTTCTGTTTAATAATTGCCATTGAAACGGCTGGTTCGCCTTTGCTACGTACTAATCCATTTCGCTTGGCCGGACGCTGCACAATCTCACATAGCTCTTTGAACTGATAGATACGTCCATCGTGTTTGATGTATATATTTTCGATGTCTTCTTTTGAAATGATATGCGCATCGAAATGAATGCTGTAGCGATATTGACCATCTTTGATGCTCAATGCACCCAAAGATATGTTGTTGTTATTGATTGCCTGCTCCAACAGACTAATATCCGCCCCCATAGAGGTTAGCTTAGTATAATTGGGAATACAAAGCAGTTCCGGTGTCACTACCCCGCTAATATCGACCATCGCCGTTTGTGGTAACTGTTCAATACGTTTAGAGATTACGTCACGAGCAAACTGTCCCAGCTCGCTAAAATCAATACCCGCTTCACGAGGCTCCCCCTCTTTGGGCGGAATACCATTTTTAAGTGACAGGTTGAGATAGAAAGCCGGAATATCAGTCACACTGGCTTTGATTACCTTGGGACGCTCCACATCTTTTGGAAGTGAGGTGATTGCCCGGTCCATTTTTTCATTGACATCAATAAAGACGATGTCTATATTGCAGTCGGGCTCAAAGTTCATATAGATCGCTCCGACATCGGCACGAGCTTCTGCGGTTATATTTTTCAATCCGGCCACCTGCGACAACTGGTTCTTGAGTGGTTTTAACAGAGTGTTGTCTACCTCTCGCACCGACAGACCGGGAGCTGATACCTGTACAGTGATCTGCGGTATATTAATAGCTGGCATAAGCGATACCGGCAGATAACCCACCGCCACCATACCCAGCACCACGATAGCAATTACGCTCATTGTCACTGCTATGGGGCGTGTTATCAGTCTTTTTATCATACTTTTAGGGATTAAGGGTTCGCCAATTGTGTGTTGTAAGCTATAAGTTGTGTCTTTTAATTAGGCGTTACCTCCGTTTTATCAGCCAAATTCAGATTGTTAGATACAATAACAACATCATTCTCTGAAATAGTAGTCTGTTTCTTTGCGTTGCCCGTAATCACATGAGAATCAATATTAGACATAACCACATCCACGTACGTCCATACCGCTCTACCATCTTTATAACGGAAAATCACTTGGAACCCATCTCGAAGTACCACCGCATCTTTTGGAACAACAAACTGCTGTTTCAATTCACGTTCTAATAGAATCTTCACATTCATCCCTTCCACCAAATAATTATTGTGGTTGCGTACTTTTGCACGTACTTTAATCTGTCCTCGTTCATCAATCAGCGGATTGACCTCCGTTATTTCACCTACAAAGCGTTGATCTTCATTGATAAAGGGTGAGACTGTGATCTGCAATCCTCGTGTCACCTCTTCCATCTCCGCTTCCAATACACTAAACTCCACATCGAAATAGGAGTCGTCAATCAACGTACATAGTTTATCTGTCGAACGACTATATATCTTGGAATCCAAATTTGCCACACGACCGCTAAACGGGGCGATCAGGTAACAGTTAGCTAACTGACGTTCGGCTGCCTCCAACTGATCCATCGCGCTTTCATACCCTGATGAGGCCTTCATATTCTGCAAAATAGTGGGTGGTACAGCTGTTGTATCAGCCGTATAGCCCTGTCCGATCAATTTATCTACCAAGTCAATGTTTGCTTTGGCCATTGCACGGCGACTTTTTCGAAGTTCTATTTCCGCCTCTTTCGTGTCGAGCACTGCTAGCGTCATTCCCTTGTTTATTCTGTCTCCGTTGTGTATATGAATAGCAGTAATAGTCCCCGAACCATTAAATGCAAGGTCACTCTTTACTACTGCACGTAACTTACCGTTACATACGATCTGTTTTTGGAAGGACCGTTTTTTCAATACCAGCGTATCAACAGTAATCAATTGTGTTTTCTCATTGCTCTTACCGATTGGAACTTCTTCTTTCTTCTTCCCGTTACCACAAGCTGTCACTCCCAACAGGCAAATGATTATCAATAAACTTTTATGTAGGGCAAACTTCTTCATAGCTTTTATTTTTCAATGATTTTATCGAATTCCGCGCTAATATCTTTTTTATGAATAAAGTCATATAGCGATAATTTTCTTAACTCAAAATAGGCACTCCAAAAGGTACTTAATTGTGATATATATTGCTCGCTGGCATCATCCAGTTCTTTCTGCGCCGTATTCAGATCGGTCACGGTGATACCTCCGTTTTGGAACCTGTCTTTGGTGATGTCGTACCGTTGTTGTGCGATAACCAATGCTTTTTCCGATATCTCGCACTGTCTGCCTTGTTGGTTAAACTGCATTACTTTAATTCGAATATCTTGTTGAAATTGTATGGCATCCTGTTCATTTTGAGTGCGTGTCAACCGGGCTTTTGCTTCAGCCATCTTTACCTTTCCCCGGCTCATGCCCCAGTCGTAAATAGGCATTGTTAGCGAAAGTCCGACAATTTCCTGATCTTTCAAGAGGCGATATGCCTCATTGAAACTGTTTCCTGTTTGCGAAAAGCCTAGATTAGCTTGTAGCTCTACCTGAATACCTTTTGCCGCTTTGGCTTGTGCTACTTCCTGTTGCGCTTCAACCTCTTTCAGTTGAAGTGAAAAGTTCTGCGATGAATTTTGCAAGGCTTTGCTTAACACAAAATCATATTCCATAATGACATCCGGAGCTATTGTGGGCGGCAGCACCGCAAAAGAAGTCGTTTCCGAAATACCTAAATAGGTCTTAAAGTTGAAAAGTGCAATCTCTAAATTTGTTCTGCTATTACTAACCGTCAGTTCCGCATTCATCAGTGCCAATTCCAGTTGTAATAGTTCACTTTTGGTCACAGTGCCGATTTCTGAACGTTTGAGTGCTATGTCATACATCTTTCGAGTATCATTCAGATTCTCTACATTTTTCTGATGACTGGTCTGTGCCGATAAAACGGAAAAGAATTGGGAGGTAGTTCGGAGGGTTATATCCTCCATTGCTTCTAAATATACTTTCTTTTCCTTTTCGTACCGCAAAGGTTCTGTTTTCTTCTGCCATTTTAACTCATTAAACGATCGCAGAGGTTGTGTATAACGGATTGTAAGCGGATTCGAGTTATAGATTTGTGTGCCATAATTGAACTGATCCAGTCGGTCGAGTGATGTATTAAGTGATACTTTACCACCCGTCAGAGAAATGTTCTGATCTATCGAAATAGACAAATCGTTGCTTAATGTGTTATTGGCTACATAGCTGATACGACCTGTTTCCGGATCACGTACATCTACCAATGAGCGGTTATAGTTCCCTAAATTACCATGCAAATTAAGCGACGGTAGTAACTGCGCTTTATAAGAACGAAAATTCCAGTACTGTGCCATAAAATTGAGCTGTGCCATCTGAACCTGTGGAGAGTGAGAATGTGCAATCTCAATCGCTTGTTCGAGGGTCATCTTTCTCGTAGGCAGATTTTGTCCGGTAATGACATTACTGAGTAGCCACCCGACGGATATTAATAGTAGCCTTTTTCGCATTTGTGTTTATGTCTTTAAATTTATCTTCTTTTTAATCTGCGATATCTGTTCTGTAGCTATATTCCCACAATAAATACTTTATATGCTCATTGAAAAGCAGGGTGTTTTCTCCATAGTATTCTGCGGTTTTCTTAACGTGTACAAAGGTCTGCTCATTGTTTTTTATAGTGTTATTGAGTTCTTTTATAAAAAATATCCCGAATAACTCAGCATTATGATTATACGGGACTTTTCATATCTTAATATATTATTGCAATTAGAATGGATTCCTGAATGTTATAGAATTGGAAACCTCTGAATTCATGCCTCGCCCATTACTATTTTGAGCAGAAACACGAAAAACTACCGGATCTGTTCCAACCCTATTATCTACATCGGATTGCATTGTATTATCCATAGGATATTGGGGCTTAACTCTCCTTTCTAGTTGCCACCTACCTGTTTTTAACGATCTATACTCGATAATATAAAATAGTATTGGCAATCCTCCATCACTAAGGGGCTTTTTAAATCTTAATTTACAGAAGTCAGCCTCTATGTCAAAAGCACTAGGTCTTCCTGGACGACTAGGAGTAGTAGTAAGCGCAAATGTAATTGTTGCAACTGTTAAGCCTAAACAAGCAAATAACAATGGTTTCAGGATTCTTCTTTTAAGTGTTTTCATAGCTTTTTTATTTTGTTTGGTATAAAAATACAGATGTCTTTTGCAAAGGTAAAGATAATAACTATATTCGCAAGTAATTATCATTAATTATTTAAAAATACACACTTATGAAAACAAATGCTCAATTATTATTGCTTTTAATCAGTTTTTCTTTTTTTAGTTGTAATAGTGCTGTCAAGAATCAGGCTGCCCCTATCTCCAATATAGATACGGATTTCCCCATTACCGAAGAATTGGAATTCACCCCTTTTAATAAATTTGATATTCTGGAAATCGGTGGCTGCATGATTGATGACTCTATACTGTGGTTTGTCAGAAGAGGAGAAGATGATGATGACTTCGGATCCTGTTATAATTTAAATACCGGGGAGAAATTATCTATCATTGCATCGAAAGGAAGAGCGGCCAATGAATTAATTGGATTAGAAGACTTTCAAATAATAGGTGATTCCGTTCAACTTTATGCATATCCCAATATGATAAAGACTTTTGCTAAAAAAGAAATAATAGCTAATGTGCCTATGGGTGAACGAATATTTTCTGTGACAATAGCCCCGGATAGTATTTGGGTGCGCCGAATGGTCAAACTTCCTAATGGTTCTGTTCTTGCAACTATAATACCGGCTTTATCGGAATCTGAACGAACAGAAATAAATGAGTTTAATAAGAAATCAGTTACCATATTCAATAATGAGGAAGCGGACTCTTATGAAACAATAAATTATGGAAGTTTTGATCTTGAAAAAGCTAAAGGTATGGAACTGCCTGCAAATGATCTAATAAAATGTGCTTATGCTGATGGCTGTATTGCAATAAAGGGTAATGATATGGCAGCCTTTTCTGTATGTCATCAATTCATATTATATACGTTTGATATTAAGAGTGGAAATGTAGTAAACGAAAAAAGATACACAGAGATGCAGCGCGTTGAGTCAAGAGATGAAATGTCTACATCGCTTAGTACAATAAATAACAGGCAGATAGAAATTGAGACTATGCAAACTAATGACAAATATATTATATGCTCGGTTCGAGGATTTTTTAACGAAAAAGATGAAGAACTGAGACTATTTAGCGAGGCTATATTTGTATTTGACTGGGAGTTAAATCCAATCAAAAAGTTTGATTTGCCATATAGAAAAAATGGTTATTATACAGTCTCTAACGATGGTAGTGCTGTGTACTTCTGTGAGAGTAACGAAGATAGCCTCTCATTGTATAAAGCTGACTTAAATATTTAATTCATAGTCTTTATGTATTAATAATATAAAGGAATAGAGAAAGTGACAAATAAACCTTGTACACTTTCTCTATTTCAAAATGTCCCAGCTATCCTTGGTGCTTTTTGATTATATTTATGTATTCTTTCTTCACATTTTTCACATCATACTAAGCTCCTGATTTATAGATACATCCTGTGAATGAATGATACTATTTTCATTCTTCATACCCTTCACCCTCTTCACCGGATACACATTCCCCAATCTTGTATGCTGTCGGCTGATACCTGCTGCGGTCAGCACTTGCGCCAATTGGATAGGAGTACAGTTACGCAGTACAGCCGGAAACCTCTTTTTCAATTCCTGATGAATGATAGCGACGGAGAGCGACAAACAATCCGGTTCATCCAACGTGACAGGTGCGTATGTGTTACGGACAATATCTTCTATGGGGTTAACATGATAGTATGCGCTGTTATGACGTTGCAAAGCATGTTCTTCCTCCTTGCTGAACCAGTGACGGGCACCCGCAAGCAGTTCTTCTTTCAGTTGGGCATAGATTTGTGAATGTTCAATTCCGGTACAGTCAATGTCATGCTCTGCTTCAATACAAAAGAATCTGCGGCTGCCTGTCGGGTCGTGAAGCAGGTCGGTGCGGTTACTGATTCCTATGAAAGAGGCGATACGAGGTAGCGGCCGGAAATTTTTCTGATAGGCTTTGCAGATGTTGAGGCTGGACATTTGCATCAGATTTACTTGTTATGTCAGAAGGACGGGGTGTTTATGTACTTCTTGCATTTTTGGCTCTTCCTTTGACGTATTTGTTGAAACGATGACGTTTGACGATTCTTTCATCAATACCCGTATTCTTTTCGCCAAACGTTTCGAGTTATATTCTAATGTCTTCATATTTTTCTTCTTATTAAATGAATAAATGTTGTTTTTTCGACCGGTTGATGCTGCTAAGGTATAACATGAGATATGGGGGGTGCAAGTATTTAACTAAGAAAAAGTTTATTTTCTCCTGAAATGAAAAACAAGCTTTCTTATGCGGATAAGTCGTTACTTTATCGTATCTTTAGTGCTTGTTTAGGAAAAGCCGACTGGAGTTGTCCGGTTGGCTGACAATAGTTGACTGAACAGCCGATTCCAGTCGTCCGAATAGCCGATTAAAGTTGTCCTATGATGAAGTTACACATTTAAATTGATAAGAAGTAATGGCTATTGTGTTTGATTGGTATGAAAATCCTAATGCTTCTTCGGAAGAAGAAGCAGCGTTGCATCCGCGTATCTTTATGAATGGAAAGGTGGATACGGATACTCTTTGTTACAAGATTCATGACTACAGTTCGTTGACTGTGGGCGATGTAAAGAATGTGCTTGATAACTTATCGAAGATTCTTGGCGAGTCGTTGCGTGAGGGGAAAGAAGTGCATATCGAGGGGATCGGTTATTTTTATCCCACTTTGGAGGCTACGGGGAAAGTGACTCGCAGCACTCCGCATAAGACTAATAAGGTGGCTTTCAAAACTGTCCGATTTCGCCCTGACAGTAATCTGAAAGGATATTTTGTGGGTGTCCGCGCCAGTCAGTCCAAGTATGTCCGTCATTCGGAGAAGGTGTCAGAGGTGGAGATTGATATGCTGTTGAAAGAATATTTTGCCGAACATCAGATGATGACCCGCCGTGATTTTCAGGAAGTGTGTGGTTTGGCACGTACTACGGCCAAAACGCATTTGGTACGTTTGCGTGGAGAAGGAAAGCTGGTGAATATCGGTCTACGCAATCAGCCGATGTACGTACCTGCTCCCGGTTATTATGGCGTATCCAGAGATGCGGCACATCCTTCACGCTAACGACTGTGAAGGATGTGAAGAAGCATATTCCTTAGAGTAATCACACGAAAGAGTTGATAGCTTGAGACTTATCCTCATGTGAAGGGGATGAAGGAAAAGAAGCGGATCTTATTTCGCTATGTATTTTTTCATTCCTTCCGTGTAGAAAGTCTTGAACTCTCCATTTTCTTCGCTATAAATAAAGTAGGCGTCAATCTCCGGGTTCGCTTTGCAGAAGGCTTCCGCTTCTTCCAGTCCCATCACCATGAAGGCGGTAGCCAGGGCGTCAGCGGTCATACAGTCTTTAGCGATTACGGTGGAAGACAAGATGCTGTGCTGTACCGGATAACCCGTTCTCGGGTCGATGGTATGAGCATATTTCTTTCCGTCTTTGTAATAATAGTTGCGGTAATTTCCTGAAGTTGCCAAGCCTAAATCAGAAATTTCAAGTATTGTTTGTAAGTCTTGGTTTACGGCCAGTGAATCGTCGACGGGCTTATTGATTCCAATGCGCCATAAGCCTTTGGAAGGGTTTTTGCCTTTCACTACTACCTCTCCGCCGATGTCTACCATATAATTTTTTATACCTTTCCGGTCGAGCAGACGGGCTGTTACATCTACCGAATACCCTTTGGCGACTGCGCTACAACTCAACATGATACGCGGATCTTGTTTGATCACTTTGCCACTTTCCATTTTCACCTTTTCGTATCCGGTGATTTGCAACAGGCTATCTATCATGATTGAATCAGGGAAAGCGCCTTTTTTGAAACCGAATCCCCAAGCATTGGCAAGAGGGGCTACCGTGATGTCGAAAGCACCGTTTGTCTCGCGGGAAATTTCCATCGAGCGGTTGAAGCATTTCTGAAAGAAACTATCGGTAACTAATTCCTCGTTGCGGTTGACGCGACTGATAACTGAACTGTCGTTAAATGGAGACAGAGATTGATCGAAGCGTTTCAGTTCAGCTTCTATTTCCGGTTTTAAATCACCGTCATATTGATAAGTAATCTTGTATACCGTCCCAAACACCAAACCTTTGACGCTGTAATAGCCAACTTGTTGATTATGTCTGACTAATATCCAGATGGTTGCCAAAATCAGGAAAGCCAGCCAAAGGAAACTTTTCTTTGTTTTCATACGCTCTTCTTTTTAATGAGAAAACTCATTTTATTGGAGAAATAAATGTTCAATTAATATCTTTAGTCCGATAATGACTAGAATGATACCTCCCCATAACTCTGCTTTCAGTTTCCGGGCGATGCCACAGCCACATTGGATACCAAAAATCAGACCGATGAGTGACATGACAAATGAAACCAATCCGATGATGCCGATAGGAGGGAGGATTTCAGTATAGTCCTGAACTCCCAGAAAGGCAAAGGAAATACCAATTGCCAACGCGTCGATACTTGTTGCTATTGCCATTGTCAATACCACTTTTGGGTTTGCCGGGTTGAATAGTTTGCAACATTCTTCTTCTTTGAAAGATTCCCAAATCATTCGTCCACCTAAAAAGGCAAGAATTGCAAAGGCAATCCAATGGTCTACGTTTTCTATGAGATGGCTAAATGTTTTTGCACACATCCATCCGATAAATGGCATGATTGCTTGAAAAAGTCCGAATGCAAAAGCCATGATTAGCATGGGTTTCCATTGGGTACGTTTCAAAATAATGCCACTTGCAATGGAGACAGCGAAACAATCCATCGCCAAACCTACTGCAAGCAACCAAATCTCTAGTCCTGTCATTATATTCTAAAGAGGCAATTTGTAAATAAGGGAATAAGTGATTCCCATGTTGTTTGATTTAAACTTTCCGTAGCCGGGCACGTACCATGGTTCTCCGTATTCACCGGTAGATGCTTTTATCTTGTATTTCATGCGTACGGACCACCCCATGTTGAAGTTTTTGTAAATACGGACTTTTACGCCTAGTACGAGTTCCAGCCATTGCACCGATCCTTTCATACCCAAATGACTGAAAGGTACGCTGCCTCCCCAATAATCGTCTTCCAGACTGGGGTTACCTATGGCGTCTCCCCAAATAGGGTCGTCCGCCGGCATTGTGGATACATCATATTTGAATGAACTGAACGCATAACGAAGCCCTGCATATAGGTAGCTGTTCTTCTCTTTCTTCTTTGCCATGGTGTTGTAATCCACACCGATTCGGAAGAATGGAGCCATTTTGCTTTTATAGTGTATGCCTGTTTCGCTCCAAGTATCTGTTCCTCCCATACCAAATTCAAAGGTAGGGATGAATTTGTTTTTGAGGTTGACGGCTACGCTGACTTCGGAACTCATAAAGTCACCTCCCAGAAGCTTGCTTCCGATGCCATATAAATCCACACCGACATACGTACCATTGTAAAACGGAATGGTATCTATCTCGGCAACCTCTTTCTTTTTCTGGTCTCTTTTGGGCGTTTGCGTAGGGCGCTGTTGTTGGGCCAGCAACGGAAGTCCAATGCAAAAGAGCAGAAGCAGACTAATCAGTCGTTTCATCAGATGTGCGTTCTGGCCGATAATTATAGAATATCTGCAAGTTCTGGATTTCATTTGTATTGGCTTCTTTATTTTGTATATGAAGAGAATCTATCTGGTCCGGTTGTCCATTACCGTACGGAGGAGGATTGCCTGGTCTTCCCGGTTTGCCAAATTTAGCACTGATGATATTTTGTTTCATCATATATCCACATTCCATGGACTGGAAATAAGGCGTATTTTGTTGTACGATGTATAATGTGTCGACGTCATTTTTTCTACGTTTAGGGTCATATCTGAGTATGAACACAGTAGAGTCACTTGTGTATCGTAGTGGTAGCATCAGGGTATGCACATTCTTCTCATTGTTCAGAATGATAGAATCGGTGCCTAATGCGGTGATTGTCAACGAATCAAGTGTATCTTTTAGTGCAACATTAGGGTTGTCCGGATCGATGGTATATATCGTGCAATACATCATCGGACGTCCTGCCAATGAGCAATCATTCTCGTCCGAGCACGAGGTATGTATGCTGACAGCACCGCCAACGATTATCAAAAGAAGAAAGATACGAATTAAATTCTTCATAGTCAGTTCATTGAATGTGAATCAAATTTTCTTTTCTATCTGATAGTTATTCCGTTCCGGTGCATTGCGGGAGATTAATTCGCCAAGGAAGCCGGCTAAGAATAATTGTGTACCTATAATCATTGCCGTCAGTGACAAATAGAAATAGGGAGAGTCGGTCACCAGTCGGTAGGGGAGACCGTTGGACATAGCATATAATTTACTGGCACCTACGATGATGACAGAAATCATTCCTACGAGAAACATCAATGATCCCAGCAGTCCGAAGAAATGCATCGGTTTGATACCGAATCGGGAAAGGAACCAAAGAGAGAGTAAATCCAGATACCCATTCACGAAACGGTTTAGTCCGAATTTGGTTGTGCCGTATTTACGCGCCTGGTGGTGTACCACCTTTTCACCGATTTTATTGAATCCGGCGTTCTTTGCCAGATACGGGATATAACGGTGCATTTCGCCATAGACTTCGATATGCTTTACAACGTCTTTTCGGTACGCTTTTAAACCACAGTTGAAGTCGTGCAGGTTTTTGATGCCCGACACTTTGCGGGCAGTCGCATTAAACAACTTGGTCGGCAGGGTCTTCGAAATAGGATCATATCTCTTTTGCTTCCAGCCGGATACCAGGTCATAACCATCCTTGGTAATCATTCGGTAGAGTTCGGGGATTTCATCCGGGCTATCTTGCAGGTCAGCATCCATCGTTATGACTACGTCTCCTTTCGCTTCTGCGAATCCACAGTAGAGCGCAGGTGATTTACCATAGTTGCGACGGAATTTGATACCTTTTACGTGTTCCGATTGAGCTTTAAGCTTTTCGATCACTTCCCATGAATGGTCGGTACTTCCGTCATTAACGAAAATCACTTCGAATGAGAATCCGTTGGTTTGCATTACCCGTTCTATCCAAGCATAGAGTTCGGGTAGTGACTCTTCTTCATTGAATAATGGGACTACAACTGATATATCCATTTTTTAATAACTAATTACTTACGAATCACAAATTATGATTGAGACAGTCCGTCATCTTCCGGTTTGGCCTTTTTCATTACCATCAATGCGGTAGGGATGGCCAGGATACTTCCCCAGAATACATCCCATGACAATAGTTGCATGGTGATATTAATGGAAGTAAGTGAACGGGCGGTATCTATCGTTTCTTTTATAACTTCTTTGTTTTCTATCAAAGCCGGAGTGTTGGTCATCAACTCGTCCCATAGCTGGATGTAAGAGTTAACGATAAATCCGTGATCGATGAACTGGAAATAAGCGTAGTGGGCCACGGCTACCAATAGGGAAGCAAACATATACATAAATATAGTGAAGAGCATGGCATGTGAAAATTGGATACTTCCCCCGCAAATTTTATCCCGGTACATTTTCGTGTAGTGATATCCGATGAAAGGTACGGATAATGTCAGGATTACAAATAAAAGCGAAAGGAAAGGTATGTGGAATCCCAGCGGAAATAATATGAACTTCAATATCCAGTAGATTCCCATGTACGTGCCAAAATGCATGGCATATTTTTGTAAATAGCTTCTGTTCTCTGTCATCTTCATTTATAAATTGCGCACAAAGGTACAAATAATATCGGTTGGTAGGGGAAATCTGGTTGTTAAAGTTAATAAAGCAGGGGAAGTTGCTGTCTGAATATTTTTTTTCGATTTTAATTGCTTGAAACGTAGCTTGTTAGTGTTTTGTTAGTAAAAAAGTTGTCTGCAGCTATTGCAGAATACATAAAAATGTCTACCTTTGCAACCGCAAAACGGGTAAGTCCTATACGGCCAGCTCCCTTCGAATCCTCCAGGGCTTGATCGCAGCAAAGGTAGTTGGTTGTAGCGGCGCGATATAGATAGCTTACCCACCCGCCTCTTTAGCTCAGTTGGCCAGAGCACGTGATTTGTAATCTCGGGGTCGTTGGTTCGAATCCGACAAGAGGCTCAAAAAAAAGTATAATAAATCCAAGAGAAAAAGCATTCAGGTATTGATCTGGATGCTTTTCTTTTTCCATCCTAATGAAGATGGAAGTGGAGGTATTTTTGCGGGTAGCAGATTAATGTAAAAAAGAGGTGTAAAAAGCTTTTTTCTGACACACCTCTTTTTAGTTTTATAGAGATTTAGTTTTTTACTTGATTCTCTTGTATCCATACACAGCCAAGTCACCGAGTTCTTCTTCGATGCGGAGCAGCTGGTTATATTTAGCCATACGATCCGAGCGGCTTAAAGAACCTGTCTTGATTTGTCCGCTGTTAGTAGCTACTGCGATATCAGCGATAGTAGCATCTTCTGTTTCACCTGAACGGTGAGAAGTAACAGTGGTGTATCCATGACGGTGAGCCATTTCGATAGCATTCAATGTTTCGGTCAACGAACCGATTTGGTTTACTTTAATCAGGATAGAGTTGGCACAGCCTTTTTCGATACCCATGGCAAGGAAGTCTACGTTAGTTACGAACAAGTCGTCACCTACCAACTGGCAGCGGTTACCGATGCGTTCTGTTAATTTCTTCCAGCCTTCCCAGTCGTTTTCGCTCATACCGTCTTCGATGGAGTCGATAGGGAACTTGTTAATCAGTTCTTCCAGATAGTTGATTTGTTCTTCAGCGGTACGTTTCTTGCCTTTTTCGCCTTCAAACTTGGTATAATCATAAATACCATCGTGGTAGAATTCAGAAGAAGCGCAGTCCATACCGATCATTACATCTTTGCCCGGTTCGTAGCCTGCGGCCTTGATAGCGGCAAGGATCGAGTTCAGGGCATCTTCTGTACCTTCGAGGTTCGGAGCGAAACCTCCTTCATCACCTACGGCAGTACTTAAACCACGGTCTTTCAAAACCTTCTTCAAGGCATGGAATACTTCAGCACCCATCCGCAGACCTTCTCTGAAAGAAGGAGCACCGACAGGACGAATCATAAATTCCTGGAAGGCGATAGGAGCATCGCTATGTGAACCACCGTTGATGATGTTCATCATCGGTACAGGCATTACATACGTATTTGTTCCACCGATGTAACGGTATAGAGGAAGATCCAAGTAGTTGGCGGCAGCTTTGGCTACGGCAAGAGATACACCGAGAATAGCGTTGGCACCTAAATTGGATTTAGTCTTAGTGCCGTCTAATGCCAGCATTGTGTAGTCGATACCTCTCTGATTGAGCGAAGACATACCAACCAGTTTCGGAGCGATGATTTTATTTACATTGTCAACCGCTTTTTGTACTCCTTTTCCACCATAGCGTTTTTTATCACCATCGCGAAGCTCCAATGCTTCATGTTCACCTGTGGAAGCACCGGACGGTACAGATGCACGTCCTGTGATGCCGGATTCCAATACTACGTCAACCTCTACTGTGGGATTACCTCTTGAATCGAGAATTTCTCGAGCTACAATTTTTTCAATTTTCATCGTTTCTATTGTTTTTGAATAAGATTTCTGCAAAAGTACGGACTTGACAGGGAGTGAGAAATCACTATAAATAGGTATTCTTTTTGAACCTATTCCCTATATGTCGTTAGTCCGACCTTATACTATAACAATGGGACGATGTTTTTTGTTTGAGTGTGGCGGGGTGAATTTGCAGGATTTTAATCTTCGATAATAACCCCTAACAGTGGAAGCAAATCCATAGCCTGCAAGGAGGTGATGATGGCCCCTTTCAGATCGCTGATGTTAAGCGTGATTCCGCTGATGCGGGAAGTGCGCAAATCTATTCCGCGGAGCGAAGCATGTGAGAAATCGGCTTCTACAAGGTCGCAACCGTCAAAAGCGACAGATGAAAAACGACAGTCGTTTAGAGTCCCGTTGCGGAGCAGGCTGTGTGCGAAACGTACCTGATTCATTTTACTCATGGCGAGGTTGATGTAACCGGCGTTGCAGTCGTGCAGCAGGACATGATTCATTGTTGTTTCAGATAAATTGGTACCCAATAGTTTGCAGGAAATGAATTCTACCCGGTAGAGGGAACTTTCAGCGAAAGAGATGTTGGATAAATCACAGTTTTCGAACCTGACATCGGTCAGTTGGGAAGAACGGAATTTACATTCGCTGAATGTCTGATTTTGGAAAGTGCAGTTCTTGAAACTTTTATAAGATTTGTCGATGCCTTCTTCTTTTCCTTTGCAGAATAAAAGATGAGAGACGGTTTCTTCTCTATCGAGCCATTCCCGCAGGGGAGTCGTGCTGACTTCCTGTTCCTCCATCATAGGAGGAACTACTCGGACGGGTTTGATTGGGTTTCTTTTCATCATGCCTTTCCCACATATCCGCCGGCTACCACAGCGGCCAATCCTATACCTATACTTATTAATGTATATAGAATAAATGCTCCGTAAAATTCTCCTTTCAATAGAGCTACACCGTCGTTGGAGAATGTGGAGAAAGTGGTGAATCCTCCGCATATACCTGTTGTCAGAAACAAACGGGCTTCGAGTGGAAGATGAAATCGTTCTGAAAGAGCATAAAACAGGCCGATAAGAAAACTACCGAGGAGATTGACGGTGAAAGTAGCCCATGGAAAATGGTAGGGGACAATCCGTTCGTGCATTAACAACTGAATGAGATAACGCAATGCACTGCCTGTGCCTCCGCCGATAAAGATATAGATAATTTCTTTACTCATTTGATTGATAGATTGATATTATTTGTAGGCGACCTCGAAATCCTTTTCGACTTGCTCGAAACCTCCGGGGTAAACCAAGGTGTTGTGTCATATAAATAATAAAATGTTTATTGATGTGATTGAGATAATAGTCTGCAAATATAGAAAGATTATGCAATATTCATATTTAATCCTTTTAATTTATTCACCATAGACACTATATTTTTTTTGAGAGTAAAATATGTTATCTGCTTTATTATTAAATACTTATTTCATTTTTGATTTTGTATTCCTCTATATTTTCTTTATAAAGAAAAACACCTCTTGTGTTTCCGGTCTATCTTTGTCATACGATTATTAACTAACTCATTTATATCATGAAGAACATGAAAATAGGAACCGCAATAGGGCTTTGCTTGTTGCTCTCTTTTTTCTTCGGCACATCAGCTAAAGCCGAAAGTATCACTTCTCCTGACGGACAATTAAAACTTAATTTCTCTGTCAATACGCAAGGAGAACCGGTGTACGAACTCTCTTATAAAGGAAAAGAAGTAATTAAACCTTCGAAACTGGGATTGGAATTAAAGAATGATCCGGGACTGATGAACGGATTCACGCTGATCGATACAAAAACTGCTACTTTTGACGAAACATGGCAACCTGTGTGGGGAGAGGTGAAATCCATCCGCAACCATTATAATGAAATGGCTGTCACCTTGAATCAAAAGGCACAAGAGCGTAATCTTATTATTTGTTTTCGTCTTTATAATGATGGTTTGGGATTTCGTTATGAATTTCCACAGCAGAAAAATCTGAATTACTTCGTTATCAAAGAAGAACATTCCCAATTTGCTATGGCTGGCGATCATACCGCCTTCTGGATTCCCGGCGATTATGATACACAGGAATATGACTATACCGAATCCAAACTTTCAGAAATTCGCGGATTATTGCAAGGGGCAATCACTGGAAATGCTTCTCAAACACCTTTCTCTCCGACAGGTGTACAAACTTCCCTGCAAATGAAAACGGCTGACGGATTGTATATCAATCTGCATGAAGCTGCTTTGATCGACTATTCTTGTATGCATTTGAATCTGGACGATCAGAACCTGATTTTTGAATCATGGCTGACTCCTGATGCGAAAGGGGATAAGGGGTATATGCAGACTCCCTGCCGTTCACCTTGGCGTACGGTGATTGTAAGTGATGATGCCCGTGATATTCTAGCTTCCAAATTGACTTTGAATCTGAATGAGCCTTGCGCTTATGAAGATGTTTCCTGGATTAAGCCGGTGAAATATATCGGAGTGTGGTGGGAAATGATCACCGGAAAAGGTTCCTGGTCATATACGGATGATGTTTATTCGGTGAAACTTGGACAGACGGATTATTCCCAAACGAAGCCAAATGGACGCCATTCGGCCAACAATGATAAAGTGAAACGTTATATCGACTTTGCTTCAGAACATGGATTTGACCAGATATTGGTGGAAGGCTGGAATGAAGGTTGGGAAGACTGGTTTGGAAATTCGAAGGATTATGTCTTTGATTTCGTCACTCCGTATCCTGATTTTGACGTGAAAATGCTCAATGCGTATGCTAAGGAAAAAGGGGTGAAGCTGATGATGCATCACGAAACTTCTGCTTCTGTACGTAACTACGAACGTCATCTTGATAAAGCATATCAGTTTATGATAGATAACGGGTATAATGCAGTGAAGAGTGGATATGTAGGTAACATTATTCCTCGTGGAGAGCATCATTACGGACAGTGGATGAATAATCATTATTTATATGCGGTAGAAAAAGCAGCCGAGTATAAGATATGTGTAAATGCTCACGAAGCAACCCGTCCCACAGGATTATGCCGTACCTACCCGAATCTGATTGGTAACGAATCGGCTCGTGGCACGGAATATGAAGCTTTTGCAGGCAACAAACCGTTCCATACCACTTTGCTTCCTTTCACCCGTCTGATTGGCGGACCGATGGATTATACGCCGGGTATTTTTGATACCAAACTTTCTTTCCTGTCGGGCGATCACAGCTTTGTACGTACTACTTTGGCTAAACAATTAGCGCTTTATGTAACTATGTACAGTCCTTTGCAAATGGCAGCCGACCTTCCGGAAAGTTACGAACGCCACATGGATGCCTTTCAATTCATCAAAGAGGTAGCTGTTGATTGGGATGACAGCAAATATCTGGAAGCAGAACCGGGCGATTTTATCACGGTTGCCCGTAAAGCAAAAGGCACTGATAACTGGTTTGTAGGCGGCATTACCGATGAAAATCCCCGTACCTCTACTTTTGCACTTGATTTTCTCGAACCGGGAAAACAATATGTAGCCACTCTTTATGCTGACGGAAAAGATGCGGACTTTGAAAAGAATCCGACCTCTTATCAGATAAAAAAAGGATTGGTGACAAACAAGAATAAGATGTCTGTAAAGCTGGCACGCAGCGGAGGATTTGCGGTAAGTCTGATAGAAGCAACTCCCGCCGATTTGAAAACAATCAGGAAATGGAAATAAGATTCAGGTAAAAAGATTGTTTACGGATTCCTCGTTTTTTAATAAATATTAGTTGTGCTTCGCAAAGAAAACTAAAACTTTGCGGAGTACTTTTTTTATAGGACGAATTCTTTTTTGTACTTTTGCGCCATCTTTTTTAAAACATCATCAATAAAGAGAACAACATGGGAGGTTTTTTCGGAACAGTCTCGAAAACTAGTTGCGTGACTGATTTATTCTATGGCACAGATTATAACTCACATCTGGGTACCAAGCGAGGAGGACTCGCAACATACAGTGAGGAAAAAGGGTTTATCCGCTCTATTCACAATTTGGAAAGTACTTATTTCCGAACCAAATTTGAAGGAGAACTAGACAAATTTAAAGGAAACGCCGGCATCGGCATCATTAGCGACACAGACGCACAACCTATCATCATCAATTCTCATCTCGGGCGCTTCGCCATTGTCACAGTCGCTAAAATAGTCAATATCCAGGAATTGGAAGAAGAACTTCTCAGTCAAAACATGCACTTCGCCGAACTTAGTTCGAGCAATACCAATCAGACGGAGCTTATCGCATTACTTATTATACAAGGTAGAACCTTTGCTGAAGGTATCGAAAATGTGTTTAATCACATTAAAGGTTCTTGCTCTATGCTGCTCCTGACGGAAGATGGTAGCATTATCGCTGCCCGTGACCGTTGGGGACGTACTCCGGTAGTGATTGGAAAGAAAGACGGTGCTTATGCTGCGACGAGCGAATCGTCCAGCTTCCCGAATCTGGATTATGAGATTGAGCGATATTTAGGTCCCGGCGAGATTGTCCGCATGTATGACGATCACATCGACCAGCTTCGCAAACCCAATGAGGATATGCAAATTTGCTCGTTCCTGTGGGTGTACTACGGTTTCCCGACTTCTTGCTATGAAGGAAAGAATGTGGAAGAAGTGCGTTTCACCAGCGGATTGAAAATGGGGCAGACTGATGAATCGGAAGTAGACTGTGCCTGTGGTATTCCTGATTCGGGAGTGGGTATGGCTTTAGGATATGCCGAAGGAAAGGGAGTTCCCTATCATCGTGCTATCTCGAAATATACACCAACGTGGCCCCGCAGCTTTACTCCCAGCAATCAGGAGATGCGTTCGCTGGTAGCCAAGATGAAGCTGATTCCAAACCGTGCAATGTTGCAAAATAAACGTTTGTTGTTCTGTGACGATTCTATTGTGCGGGGAACTCAATTGCGTGATAACGTGAAGATTCTGTATGATTATGGAGCAAAGGAGGTACACATGCGTATCGCTTGTCCGCCATTGATTTACGCTTGTCCGTTTGTCGGTTTCTCGGCTTCCAAAAATGCATTGGAGTTGATAACCCGCCGCATTATCAAGGAACTGGAAGGTGATGAAAATAAGAATTTGGAGAAATATGCCACTACCGGTTCTCCGGAATACGAAAAGATGGTTAGTATTATTGCCGAGCGTTTCGGACTTAGTTCATTGAAGTTTAACACGCTGGAAACGTTGATTGAGGCTATCGGATTACCTAAATGCAAAGTATGTACACATTGCTTTGATGGTAGCAGCCATTTTTAAAGCAGTAAAATAGGATATTTAAATATCCGGATAAAAGTATACAATAAAAAAGAGCCGTGAATTGCTTTGTAATTCACGGCTCTTTTTTTACCTTTACGGCACTATAAACTATCAATTTGTAAATTGTAATTAGTAACTTGTAATTAAAACAATATGACTTTAGTAGACAGATTTTTAAAGTATGTAAGCTTCGATACACAATCTGATGAATCGACTGGGCTTACTCCAAGTACTCCGAAGCAGATGATTTTTGCTGAATACTTGAAAAAGGAGTTGGAATCTTTGGGATTGGAAGATATTGCTTTGGATGAGCATGGCTATCTTTTTGCTACACTTCCGGCCAATATAGATAAAGAAGTACCCACTATCGGATTTATTGCCCACATGGATACAAGTCCTGATATGAGTGGTAAAGATGTCACTCCGCGGATTGTGGAAAAGTATGATGGCTCGGATATTGTGCTTTGTGCTGAAGAGAATGTGATTCTTTCTCCGTCGCAATTCCCGGAATTGCTGGATCATAAGGGGGAAGACTTGATTGTAACCAACGGAAAGACGTTGCTCGGTGCCGATGACAAAGCCGGTATTGCAGAAATTGTATCTGCAGTGGTTTATCTGAAGGAACATCCTGAAATCAAGCACGGTAAAATCCGTATCGGTTTTAATCCTGACGAAGAAATCGGTGAAGGTGCTCATAAATTCGATGTAGAGAAATTCGGTTGCGAATGGGGATATACGATGGATGGAGGTGAAGTAGGGGAGTTGGAGTTTGAAAACTTTAATGCCGCTGCCGCAAAAGTAACCTTTAAAGGACGTAATGTGCATCCGGGATATGCCAAGAATAAGATGATTAACTCTATCTATCTTGCCAATCAGTTTATCATGATGCTTCCCTCACAGGAAAGGCCGGAACATACGACCGGCTATGAAGGATTTTATCATTTGATCGGTATTCAGGGGGATGTGGAGCAAAGTACTGTGTCTTATATCATCCGCGATCATGACCGTGCAAAATTTGAGAACCGCAAAAAAGAGATGGAACGTCTGGTAGCTCAAATGAACGCTGAACATGGAGCTGGTACAGTGACACTCGAACTGCGCGACCAGTATTATAATATGCGTGAGAAAATAGAACCGGTAATGCATATCATTGATACTGCTTTCGCTGCTATGGAAGCTGTTGGTGTAAAGCCGAACGTAAAACCGATTCGTGGAGGTACGGATGGTGCGCAGCTTTCTTTCAAAGGATTGCCTTGTCCGAATATCTTTGCCGGTGGTCTGAATTTCCACGGACGTTATGAATTCGTGCCTATCCAGAACATGGAAAAAGCCATGAAGGTTATCGTGAAAATAGCTGAACTGGTAGCTTCCAAATAAAAAGTAGTAAGCACCAGTAATACTTAAAATTTAATATTTGATTAATCTTAATACTTTAAAATAATGAAAACCACTCCGTTTACAGAGAAACATATCATACTCGGTGCTAAAATGCACGAGTTTGCAGGTTATAATATGCCTATTGAGTACTCTGGTATCATTGATGAACACCTGACTGTTTGTCAAAGTGTCGGTGTATTTGATGTGTCGCACATGGGAGAATTTTGGGTGAAAGGTCCACATGCATTAGCCTTTCTGCAGAAAATAACTTCCAATAATGTGGCGGCACTGGCTCCGGGAAAAATACAATATACTTGTTTTCCAAATGAAGAGGGAGGTATTGTAGATGATTTGCTGGTATATCAGTATGAACCGGAAAAATACATGCTGGTAGTTAACGCTGCCAATATGGAAAAAGACTGGAACTGGTGTGTTTCTCACAATACGGAGGGAGCTGAGTTGGAAAACTCTTCGGACAACATAGCTCAACTCGCTATACAGGGTCCGAAGGCTATTCTGGCTCTGCAAAAGTTGACGGACATTGATCTTGCTTCTATTCCATATTATACATTTAAAGTTGGAACGTTTGCAGGTGAAGAGAATGTGATAATCTCCAATACGGGGTATACCGGTGCGGGCGGCTTCGAACTCTATTTCTATCCGTCTGCTGCTGATAATATATGGAAAGCCGTTTTTGAAGCTGGTGAGGAATTCGGTATTAAACCTATCGGTTTGGGAGCTCGTGATACACTTCGATTGGAAATGGGCTTCTGTTTGTATGGTAATGACTTGGATGATACTACTTCTCCGATAGAAGCCGGCCTGGGCTGGATTACTAAGTTTGTGGAAGGTAAGGATTTTATCAACCGTCCGCTGCTGGAAAAGCAGAAAACGGAAGGTGTTACCCGTAAATTGGTTGGTTTTGAAATGATTGACCGCGGGATTCCCCGCCACGGTTATGAATTGGTGAATGCTGAAGGCGAGCAAGTGGGAGTGGTTACTTCCGGTACAATGTCGCCTACTCGTAAGATTGGTATCGGTATGGGATATGTAAAGCCGGAATATAGTAAGGTGGGCACAGAAATCTGTATTGATATGCGTGGCCGAAAATTGAAAGCCGTGGTAGTGAAGCCTCCTTTTAGAAAATAAGAAATAAGCTTGTTGTTGTGTATAGCCCCGGATAAGTCTCGACTCTATCCGGGGCTAACTTATTTTATGGTGGTTATTGTAAAACATATCTATAGATATGTTGTTTATTCCATAGAAATAATATAATTTTGTCATCAAATACGATGAAATAATGTCTCAATTACCTACTCTTATAGCTGACCTCGCACTGATATTGATCTGTGCTGGTGTTATGACTTTGTTGTTTAAGAAGTTGAAGCAACCTCTGGTCTTGGGATATGTAGTTGCCGGATTCCTGGCAAGTCCGCATATGCCGTATACTCCTTCAGTGATGGATACTGCCAATATTAAGACATGGGCAGATATTGGTGTCATTTTCTTACTGTTTGCTCTCGGTTTGGAATTTAGTTTTAAGAAGATTGTCAAGGTGGGTGGTTCTGCCGTCATAGCTGCCTGTACCATCATTTTTTGTATGATTTTGTTGGGTATAGGGGTCGGTATGGGCTTTGGCTGGCACCGGATGGACAGTCTGTTTTTGGGTGGTATGATTGCGATGTCGTCTACTACTATTATTTATAAAGCTTTTGACGATTTGGGATTAAGGAAAAAACAGTTTACGGGATTGGTGTTAAGCATTTTGATTTTGGAAGATATTTTAGCCATTGTATTAATGGTAATGCTTTCCACTATGGCGGTCAGCCATAATTTTGAAGGGACCGAAATGTTGGAAAGTATCGGTAAATTATTGTTTTTCCTTATCCTGTGGTTTGTTGTCGGCATTTATCTGATTCCTGAATTCTTAAAGCGCTGCCGGAAATTGATGGGAGAGGAGACTTTGCTTATTGTGTCGTTGGCACTTTGCTTTGGTATGGTAGTGATGGCAGCTCATACTGGTTTCTCTGCTGCATTTGGTGCATTTATTATGGGCTCTATTTTGGCGGAAACGATTGAAGCGGAATCCATAGATCGGCTGGTGAAGCCTGTTAAGGATCTTTTCGGAGCTATCTTTTTCGTATCGGTCGGCATGATGGTAGATCCGGCAATGATTGTAGAATATGCTATTCCTATTATAGTAATTACTTTGGCTGTCATTTTGGGGCAGTCAGTTTTTGGAACTTTTGGTGTTATACTCTCCGGGAAACCGTTAAAGACAGCTATGCAATGCGGCTTTAGTTTAACGCAGATTGGTGAATTTGCATTTATTATTGCTTCTTTGGGAGTCTCCTTGCATGTAACGAGTGATTTTCTGTATCCGATAGTAGTAGCAGTCTCTGTCATTACTACTTTCCTGACTCCTTATATGATTCGTCTTGCCGAGCCGGCTTCTACTTTTGTAGATGCGCATCTTCCGGAATCATGGAAAAAAATGATGATGCGTTACTCCTCCGGTTCGCAAACTGCACTTAATCACGAGAATTTGTGGAAGAAGCTAATCTTGTCAATGGCACGTATTACAGTCGTTTATTCAATTGTCAGTATATCGATTGTTGCACTCTCTTTTCGTTTTGTCGTGCCATTCTTTAAAGAGAATCTGCCTCACTTCTGGGCATCGTTATTAGGAGCAGTATTTATCATTCTGTGTATCGCTCCTTTCTTGCGTGCCATTATGGTGAAGAAAAACCATTCGGTCGAATTTATGACTTTATGGCATGATAGTCGTGCCAACCGTGCGCCGCTGGTATCAACAATCGTGATTCGTATTATGATAGCAGCACTTTTTGTCATCTTTGTTATTTCCGGATTATTTAAGGCGTCTATTGGGTTGATTATTGGCGTGGCCGTACTTGTTGTTTTGCTGATGGTATGGTCTCGCCGCCTGAAGAGGCAATCGATATTGATTGAACGTCGCTTTTTTCAGAATCTTCGTTCCAGAGATGTACGTGCAGAGTATTTGGGAGAGAAAAAACCGGAATATGCCGGGCGTTTGTTGTCACATGATTTACATCTTGCCGATATGGAAATTCCGGGTGAATCCTGCTGGGCAGGAAAGACATTGATGGAGCTGAATCTGGGAAAGAAGTTTGGAGTTCATGTGGCTTCTATCCTTCGCGGAAAGAGGCGTATTAATATTCCGGGCGGTTCTGTCCGGTTATTCCCAATGGATAAGATACAGGTGATAGGGACAGATGAACAATTGAACGTCTTTAATGAAGCGATGCAAAATGGAGCGAAGATAGACTGGGAGGTCTATGAAAAAAGTGAAATGGCTTTGAAGCAGTTTATTATTGACAGTGATTCTGTTTTTCTGGGTAAAACGATTCGTGAATCGGGCATTCGCGACAAATATCATTGCATGATAGCGGGCGTTGAGAGTGAAGACGGCACGTTGATGGTTCCCGATGTAAATGCTCCGCTCAAAGAAGGTGATGTTGTTTGGGTGGTAGGTGAAAAAGAGGATGTGTACCAATTAGTCGATCAAAAAAACGAAAAAGTGCAAGCCGGATAAGAATGGAATACTTATTTTTGCAACGATAAAAACTTAAAATAATAATATCATGAAGAGTGATCCGAAAGAATGTCTGTATTGCCAGAACAATGAAACGTTGCATAATCTGATGATTGAGATTGCGCAATTGAGTGTGTCACGTGTGTTCCTGTTTAAAGAACAAACATATCGTGGACGTTGTCTTGTTGCTTACAAAGAACATGTGAACGATTTAAATGAATTGAGTGATGAAGACCGTAATGCTTTTATGGCAGATGTAGCGCGTGTCACTCGTGCCATGCAAAAAGCTTTCCAACCGGAAAAGATTAATTATGGTGCTTACTCAGATAAATTGTCTCATCTGCATTTTCATTTAGCGCCTAAGTATGTGGATGGACCTGATTATGGAGGTATATTCCAAATGAACCCGGGAAAGGTTTATCTGACTGACGCAGAATATCAGGAATTGATTGATGCTGTTAAAGCAAATCTATAAATAGAAATATGGAGTTCATCTTGAATTCTATTTTCTCTTTATATCATATTTGTATAACGTCCAATGGTAAGATTACTATCTTAGCAGTCAAAAAGAAACAGTCCCTTCCAAGTATCATTGCATACGGGGAAGAGTCTGTTTTATAACCAAAATTGTAGCCGGAAGTCCAGTGTAGAGTTGTGTGTGGCCGGCGTATTATTAGTGTTTAAAAACAATGATGAACGGTGAACAAACTATGCTATATCCGCAGGCTTGTTCACCGTTCATTGTTGAATCTGTGATGTATTTTCCGTTATTTATCCTCTTCTTCAAAATCGAAATCAAAGTCAAAATCATCCATGAATTCCGGGGTTGTAAATTCTTCCAGTTCCCGGCGATCTTTCTTGGTCGGGCGTCCGGTTCCACGTGCACGATCTACGAATCCGCTGATTTTACTCATTTCAAGCAGCTCATATTGATCGGGAGTAGTTACGTTTTCCATCATTTCCGATACGAGCTTGGCACCTACACGTTTTTCAATAGTTTGTAATACCTTGAATGAGTAGGTGATAGGCGGTTTCTTCACTTGAATAACGTCCCCCGGTTTTATCATGCGGGCAGCTTTGACCAGAGAACCGTTGATGGTAATTCGTCCTTTTTTGCAGGCTTCTGCTGCAATCGTACGTGTTTTGAAGATGCGGACAGCCCACATCCATTTATCTATTCTTGCTTCGGCCATTTTAGTTAGTTATTTAGTGATAAGTAATTCGTTGGTTAGTATCTCAGTTGACGTTGTCATTTATCGCTAACCGTTCATTGTTATCTTTATTTTTATAGGACTAGTCCATTATTTTTTATTGAACTGGTTCATCGTGATGTCAATGCCGGCGAGGCAGAAACTTTTTATAATTTCTCCTGCCATCTCCAGTCTTTCATCCATTGTTTTCCAATCTTCGTCAGTGAAGTGTCCGAGTACATAATCAACCTGTCCGCCACGTGGGAAATCATTTCCGATACCAAACCGCAGTCGGGCATAGTTTTGAGTACCCAAAGTAGCGGCGATATGCTTCAACCCATTATGCCCTGCATCACTCCCTTTTCCTTTTAGGCGTAAAGTACCAAAGGGAAGAGCCAGATCATCTACTATGATCAGTACATTTTCCAATGGAATATTTTCTTTCTGCATCCAATAGCGAACGGCCAGTCCGCTCAGGTTCATAAAAGTTGATGGCTTAAGCAGAATTAACTGGCGTCCTTTGATAGAAAAGCTGGTAGTGAATCCATATCGTCCATCCATAAAAGGAGGAGCGTTATTGATTCTGGCCAATGCTTCTATTGCCATGAATCCGATATTATGTCGGGTTTCATGATATTCGGGACCAATGTTTCCCAGTCCGACAACTAAGTATTTTATCATCGTTTTTCCGTAAAACAGTTCATTAATATAGAAAGAGAAACGCAGATTAATACAAATTAATGCAGACTGAACATCTGCTTTAATCTGCATTAATCTGCGTTTGAAGTATATCTCTTTACAGGGATAATCTCAATTACTTACCAGCGGCGGCTGCTGCACCTCTTGCTGCACGAGTCAACTTAACAGCACATACAACGGCTTCTTTAGCACTGATCAGTTCAAGACCTTCGAAGCTCAGTTCGCCAACTTTAACAGTCTTACCCAATCCCAGGTGAGAAACGTTAACGATCAACTTTTCAGGAATTACATTGTACAAAGCTTTCACTTTGATCTTACGCATTTGCAGTGCAAGTTTACCACCGGCTTTCACACCTTCTGCAAGACCTTCCAACTGTACAGGAACTTCCATTACGATAGGTTTAGCTTCATCGATTTGGTAGAAGTCAACGTGCAGGATAGTATCTTTTACCGGGTGGAACTGAATATCTTTCAGGATAGCGTTTACTTTTTTGCCATCGATAATCAGGTCTACAACGTAGATGTGCGGAGTGTAAACCAAGTTACGAAGTCCTTCGTTAGTCACTGTGAAGTGAACTACTTCATTACCTCCGTAAAGTACACAAGGTACACCACCATTCTTACGAATTTCTTTCAAAGCTCTTGCTTGTTCTGAAGAGCGTTCTGCAATTGTTCTTGCAGTTCCTTTTACTTCAATTGATTTCATTTCTTTAAAAAATTGTGTTACTCTAAATTAAGTTAGTTTGCTTAATTCACCATCACACGATGTGGATTATCACACGATGTTGCAAAAAAGCGGTGCAAAAGTACATCTTTTTTTTGAAATATCAAAGAGTTACTTTCTTAAAAGTCAATATCAATCTTAATTTCGCTCTCCAATTTGTTTTCCTGAGCTTCTTCGATTGCTTTCCGTTCACTTTCTTCATCAGCTTCGATATTCAGGCGGGCAATATATTCGTTCGCGTCGTTGCACTCAATGAAATTGACTGCTTCTTCGAGTCCTGCCATAAACTTCTGAAAGTCCTCCCTGTATAGGAAGATTTTGTGTTTCTCGAAACTAACTTGAGAATCATCACCTTCTCCCGTTATCACTTTTTTGCTCTCTGTAATAGCCAGGAACATTTCATCTTTACGATTCTTTTTTACGTCGAGGTAATAGATGCGTTTACCTGCTTTAATGGACTTGGAGAATACGATCTCCTTATCATTCATGTCTGCGCTCATTTTCTTTTTTAAATCTTCCATATCTTTCGGTCCGTTTATAATCGGCTTCAAAATTGGATATTTTTTTTAAACTGTCAAAAGAAAAAGCGCAGAGAATCAAATACTGCATTAAAAAATGTGATTTATTAGTGGAAACTCATTAAAAATATCTACTTTTGCAGTTCGATAACAACAGTATTAATTTGAATTATGATCAACAGAGTTCTTATTCGTCTTAAGATTATACAGATAGTATATGCCTATTATCAGAATGGCAGCAAAAATCTAGACTCAGCGGAGAAAGAGTTATTCTTTAGTCTTTCAAAGGCGTATGACCTTTACAACTATTTGTTAATGCTGATGATAGCATTGACAGAGTATGCACAAAAACGTATCGATACGGCAAAAGCTAAATTGGCACCTACGAAAGAGGAATTGTATCCTAATAGGAAATTCGTAGATAACAAGTTTATTGCTCAATTGGAAGTCAATAAGCAATTGGTCGATTTTATAGCTAATCAGAAAAGAACCTGGACAAACGACCAGGACTTTATCAAAGAGCTTTATGAGAAAATTGTAGAAACCGATATCTATAAAGATTATATGGCTTCTGATGACAACTCATATGAGGCTGATCGTGAATTGTGGAGAAAAATCTATAAGACATACATCTTTAATAATGATTCTCTCGACCAGGTATTGGAAGACCAGAGTTTGTATTGGAATGATGATAAAGAAATTGTGGACACATTCGTCTTGAAAACAATCAAACGCTTTGATGAAAAGAAGGGCGCCAACCAGGAACTGCTTCCGGAATTTAAGGATGACGAAGATCAGGAGTTTGCACGTCGTCTGTTCCGTCGTACTATTTTGAATTCTGACTATTACCGTCATTTGGTTAGTGAGAATACAAAAAACTGGGATCTGGACCGTATCGCATTTATGGATGTAATCATTATGCAGACTGCATTAGCAGAAATTCTTAGTTTCCCGAACATTCCGGTCAGTGTTTCGTTAAATGAATATGTAGAGATTGCGAAGTTATATAGCACCGCTAAAAGCGGTAGCTTTATCAACGGCACGCTGGATGGAATAGTTAATCAATTAAAAAAAGAAGGTAAGTTGACTAAAAACTGATACCTTTGTCCATATAGTAGAAACTAAAACAGATTATTTATGAACGTATTGACTGTATTATTGCAAGCTCCTGCCAGTGCTGCCGGAGGTGGAAGTATGATGTGGATCATGCTGATAGCTATGTTTGTTATCATGTATTTCTTTATGATCCGTCCTCAAAATAAGAAGCAAAAAGAAATAGCTAATTTCCGTAAATCTCTTCAGGTAAATCAGAATGTGATTACTGCAGGTGGTATCCATGGAACAATCAAGGAAATTACTGACGACTATATAGTACTTGAGATTGCTTCTAATGTAAAGATTAAAATAGACAAGAATTCTATATTCGCTGATGCTTCAGCGGCTAGCAATCAATCTAAATAAATAGTTGGTAAATAAATGCCTATGTTTGATCGTAGGAATGTAAAATATACATATTTAAAACTATCTAAGAGAATTAAGGATTTTCTGCTCAGTGATAAGAGCAGAGAGTTCTTAATTTTTTTATTTTTCTTCTTGATAGCCGGTGGATTCTGGTTGCTTCAGACGCTTAATAATGACTATGAAGCGGAGTTCTCTATTCCGGTGCGAATGAAAGATCTTCCTAACAATGTAGTGTTGACTTCGGAACCTCCTTCCGAACTTCGTGTCAGAGTGAAAGATAAAGGAACAGTGCTTCTCAATTATATGTTGGGGAAGAGTTTCTTTCCAGTCAATCTGGGTTTTCTTGATTATAAAGGAAAAGATAATCATGTGAAGATTTATGCTTCCGATTTTGAGAAAAAAATATTAAGCCAACTGAATGTGTCCTCCAAAATTCTATCGATCAAGCCTGATACATTAGAATATATCTATTCCGAAGGAAAGTCCAAGCTGGTTCCTGTTCGTTTTCAGGGAAAAGTCACGGCTGGACTTCAATATTATGTATCAGATACAATTTGTAATCCGGACTCTGTATTGGTTTATGCTCCGGAAGGAATTTTGGATACTATCACAACTGCATATATTCAAAATATAACTTTGGAGAATATATCCGATACAACCCGGCGACGAATTCCGCTGACTTCGGAAAGAGGAGTGAAGTTTGTTCCGGCTTCGGTAGAAATGACTTTCCCGGTGGATATTTATACGGAGAAAACGGTCGAAGTGCCATTACATGGAGTTAATTTTCCGGCAGATAAGGTGTTGCGTACTTTTCCTTCCAAAGTTCAGATTACTTTTCAAGTGGGGTTAAAACGGTTCCGCAGTATAAAAGCAAGCGATTTTATCATCAATATCTCTTATGAAGAATTGCTGAAGCTTGGCTCTGATAAATATACGGTTAAATTGAAGTCGGTTCCAAGTGGAATAAATCAGATACGTATTGTTCCCGAGCAAGTGGACTTCCTGATAGAACAAATTACTTCTAATGGCGATTAAAATTGGCATAACCGGTGGCATTGGTAGTGGGAAAAGTGTTGTTTCCAGACTACTCGGAATAATGGGAATATCTGTCTATATATCAGATATAGAAGCAAAGCGCATCACACAGACAGATCCGGTGATTCGCCGGGGGCTTTGTGACCTGGTTGGTCAGGATATGTTTCAGGGTGGAGAGTTGAATCGTCCTCTATTGGCATCCTATATGTTCGGTCATCCGGATCGCGTGCAGAAAGTGAATGCGATTATTCATCCGCAAGTGAAAGAAGATTTTCGCCAATGGGCTGCCCGGTTGGAAAGCGAACAGTTGGTGGGTATGGAGTCTGCTATACTTGTAGAAGCTGGTTTTAAGAATGAAGTTGATTTTCTGGTTATGGTATATGCACCGCTGGAAGTGAGAGTGAGACGTGCTGTAAAGCGGGATTGTTCGTCAAGAGAACTGGTGATGAAGCGTATTGAAGCTCAAATGAGTGATGAAGTTAAGAGAGGGCATGCCGATTTCGTGATAGTAAATGATGATGAAACACCGTTAATTCCACAGGTTTTGAAGCTTATTTCTTTGCTATCTAAAAATAATCATTACCTTTGCTCCGCAAAAAAATAATTAATAAATAAAAAGATATATACTATGTTGAAGACTATCTTGTCTATCTCAGGTAAACCGGGATTATACAAACTTATTTCGCAAGGAAAAAATATGTTGATTGTTGAATCAGTCAATGCAGAAAAGAAACGTTTCCCCGCTTATGGTAATGAAAAAATTATCTCTTTGGCAGATATAGCAATGTACACGGACGATGCAGAAGTTCCTTTGTATGATGTGCTGGAGTCAATAAAAGAGAAAGAAAAATCAGCGCAGGCTTCTATTGATCCGAAAAAAGCTACTCCCGAACAATTGCGTGAATACTTGGCTGAGGTATTACCTAACTTTGATCGTGAACGTGTATACGTAGCCGATATCAAGAAATTGGTTGCTTGGTATAACATCTTGATCTCTAATGGAATTACAGAATTCAAACCGGAAGGAGAAGTTCAGGAAGAAGCAGCTGCAGAATAATCTGTATCGTTTATTCAATCGAAATAGCAAACATGATAATCATTTAGGATGGTTATCATGTTTTTTTTGTATAAACACTTGTGAGTTCAAGAAAAAATTAGTATTATTTGGGTAATGTTTTATTAAAATAAATATCTTCTACTTATATTGTAAATAATGATGCTTTTTATGTATCTTTGTGGCTGTTCGCCATTCTTGGGAATATTGGTGTGAATGGTGATAGCAATAAAGAACAAAAGCGTTATAAAGATATTATTCAAGACTTGAGACCTAGACAATATTTGAGACTACTTAGGACTAATGTTCAAACGCTCGTGCTCTGCCACATATGTAAATATATGGTATTGAACATTGGTTGTGTGTAGCATAATTTAGTGGGTAGATGTCTAAGGCGTTGAGGGGGATGATAATTGTGTAGTAAGTTCCCACGCTTTTTTATTTTTTAATAGCCTTCTAGGGGAGCAGTTGGTTTTTTGATGTTGGGTATGGAGACAATAACAAATAAAGAAGTAAGCGTCCGTTTGGACAATGAAAAAGGGATATTATGCCTGACAGGTTTGTTGGCAGGTACAATGGTATTCCTTTATGATTCGCAGGGAGAGCTAAGAGGCAAGTATAAATTTTCTTTGCCTTCATTGACTATGGAAATACCCCAACAGGGCACTTATGTTTTGGTGATGAGTCATCCGAACTGTCAACCAGAAGTCCGGAGGATTACATATTCAGGGATATAAAAAATGCCGGTATGCTTATAAAAAGCATACCGGCATTCTATTTAAATGGAGACTTTTTAATTTCTGAATACTAATCCGTCTCCGTCGGCATCAACGATAATTGCTTTGCTTCGGTCTACTTCCTGAGATAGTAACTTCTTGGATAGATCATTCAGCAGATAGCGTTGAATAGCTCTCTTCACGGGACGAGCTCCAAATTCCGGATCATAACCCACTTGCGATAAGAAGTTCAATGCTCCTTCTGTCAATTGTAGTTCCACTCCGTTTTCAGCAAGCATTTTCTGTACTCCCTTTATTTGTAAAAGCACAATTTGCTTGATTTCTTTTTCGTTCAATGGTAAGAACATAATCGTTTCATCAATACGGTTCAGGAATTCTGGACGAATTGTCTTTTTCAACATATTCATAACTTCCTTCTTCGTTTCTTCGATTACTTCTTCCTTATTGGAACCATGCAACTTCTCCATCTGACTTTGTATATAAGAACTACCCATATTTGAAGTCATGATGATAATGGTATTTTTGAAGTTGACCACCCTTCCTTTATTGTCAGTCAGTCGTCCGTCATCCAATACCTGTAACAGAATATTAAATACATCCGGATGAGCCTTTTCTATTTCGTCAAACAGGACAACAGAGTACGGTTTCCGTCGTATCGCTTCTGTCAACTGACCGCCTTCATCGTATCCAACGTATCCCGGAGGCGCTCCGACTAAACGGGAGACACTATGCTTTTCCTGATACTCACTCATATCGATACGAGTCATCATCGTTTCGTCATCAAACAGGAACTCCGCCAATGCCTTTGCCAATTCGGTTTTACCTACACCGGTGGTTCCCAAGAAGATAAATGATCCGATCGGACGTTTCGGATCTTGTAATCCGGCACGACTACGGCGCACAGCATCTGCCACCGCTTCGATGGCTTCGTCCTGACCGATTACACGTTGATGAAGTTCCTCTTCCAAGTGCAACAGCTTATCTTTCTCGCTTTGCAGCATCTTGCTGACAGGAATACCTGTCCAACGGGAAACGACATCAGCAATGTCTTCAGCGTCTACCTCCTCCTTAATCATAGCTTTATCGCCTTGCATATCACGCAGTTGCTTTTGAGTATCTTCTATTTCTTTATCCAAAGCCTGAAGTTTTCCATAACGGATTTCGGCTACTTTGCCATAATCGCCTTCACGTTCAGCTTTTTCGGCTTCAAATTTAAGATTCTCTATCTCAACCTTGTTCTGTTGGATTTTATCCATCAGCGTTTTCTCACTTTGCCATTTAGCTTTGAAGGATTTTTCCTGTTCTTTAAGCTCGGCAAGTTCCTTGCCGATGATTTCCAGTTTCGGTTTATCGTTTTCGCGTTTGATAGCTTCACGCTCAATTTCCAACTGCTTGATTTTACGGGAAATCTCATCCAGTTCTTCAGGAACAGAATCTACTTCCATACGCAGTTTGGCTGCGGCTTCGTCCATCAGGTCAATGGCTTTATCCGGCAGGAAACGGTCGGTGATGTAACGGCTACTCAATTCGACGGCTGCAATGATTGCGTCGTCTTTGATACGTACGTGATGATGGTTTTCGTAACGTTCTTTCAATCCACGAAGGATGGAAATGGTACTCAAGTTATCCGGTTCGTCCACTTGCACGATTTGGAAACGACGCTCCAATGCTTTATCCTTTTCGAAGTATTTTTGATACTCGTCGAGGGTTGTTGCTCCAATGGAACGTAGTTCTCCACGAGCTAAGGCGGGCTTTAGAATGTTGGCGGCATCCATGGCACCTTCACCTTTTCCGGCACCTACCAGTGTATGAATTTCATCAATAAACAGAATAATATCACCTTCTGATTTCTTCACTTCATTGACAACCGATTTCAATCGTTCTTCAAATTCACCTTTATATTTTGCACCAGCAACCAGTGCTCCCATATCCAGTGAATAAACTTGTTTGTTTTTTAGATTTTCGGGTACATCTCCACGAAGAATACGATGTGCTAAACCTTCTACGATGGCCGTCTTACCGGTACCCGGTTCACCAATCAGAATCGGGTTATTCTTTGTACGGCGGCTCAATATCTGTAATACCCGGCGGATTTCTTCATCGCGTCCGATTACGGGATCCAGTTTTCCGCTACGGGCAGCTTCGTTCAGGTTGATAGCATATTTTTCCAATGATTGATAAGTATCTTCACTGGATTGTGATGTTACCTTTTCTCCTTTTCTCAATTCGCTGATAGCATTGCGCAATTCTTTTTCTGTCATACCAGCATCTTTCAAGATCGTGGAGACGGTACTCTTAACAGTCAGCAATGCCAATATGATAGGCTCCAATGAAACAAACTCGTCGCCCATTTCTTTAGAGTATTGTGTTGCTTTCTGCAAAACTTCGTTGGATTCACGACTTAGGTACGGTTCTCCGCCAGATACTTTTGGCAGTGAATCGATTTGCTTGTCGACCACGAGAGCTACCTGTTGTCCGTTTATACCAAGTTTTTGGAAGATAAAATTAGTGACGTTTTCGCCTACCTTCATTACTCCCTGCATGATGTGGACAGGTTCAATGGCTTGTTGCCCCCGGCTTTGTACCAGGTTTACGGCCTCCTGTACCGCTTCTTGAGATTTAATGGTAAAATTGTTAAAGTTCATATCTTTGTTCTCCTTTCTTATTTCATGTTTTTAATAACACCTAAAAGGGCGCAAAAGATTTGCCAAGTATAAAAATGTGACAAAATAGCATGAGTATTAAGGAGTTAAAGGACAAAATGACCTTTTTTATCTGGGAGGAATGACGAATTTGCTATAAAATATCATTTGTTATATGTTGTGTATATTAGAGTAATCTTAATCTGTGATGAAAGAAAATAAATATTGAAAAGTGGATAAATAAAAGTATTGTAGTATCTTTATCCGCTGTAATAATATATAAGGTATATGAGTGATAAGCCCCAAATAAAACTTTCTGAAACAGTGGTGTTGATTGACGCTGCTTTCTTGAATTTTGTAATAACAGATATAAAAGGATATTTTGAAAAGACTTTGCATCGTTCTTTACAAGAGATAGACCTCTCGAAGTTGACCACCTATATAACTTTGGATGCAGGGATTACAGAAGGGAAGAATGAAGTGCAATTCCTTTTTGTGTATGATAAAGAATCCAGTCGGTTGCAATATTGCCAACCTTCCGATTTGCAGGAAGAACTGAATGGAGTTGCTTTCCAGAGCCCTTATGGTGAGTATTCTTTTGCCAGTGTCCCATCGGAAGGGATGGTGTCGAGGGAGGATTTATTTTTGGATCTACTCTCTATCGTTTCCGATTCGGCTGACGTGAAAAGAATAATCGTTATTTCTTTTAATGAGGAGTATGGAAAGAAGGTGACGGATGCTTTGCGTGAAGTGAAAGACAAGGATATCATTCAATTCCGTATGAATGAGCCGGAATTTCCGGTAGATTATAAATGGGATATATTGGCTTTCCCTGTCATGCAGGCGTTGGGAATAAAGGCAGAAGAGTTGTAATAGTTATTGTGTATTTATTCTTCCCGTAATTCATTATTCGTCATTGATTTCTTAACTGTTAATCATAATTGTCGTGTCCGATTTTCGTTTAAAAGTATTTCAGAGCGTAGCAAAGAATTTAAGCTTTACGAAGGCTTCGCAAGAGTTGTTTGTCAGCCAGCCTGCTATCACTAAACATATTCAGGAGTTGGAGACTTACTATCAGGCTCGTTTGTTCGACCGTCAAGGAAGTAAAATTTCGCTGACTAAGGCTGGAGAGTTATTGTTGAAGCATGGCGAGAAGATTCTGGACGATTATAAACAGTTGGAATATGAAATGCATCTGTTACATAATGAATATATTGGTGAACTGAAACTGGGAGCCAGTACTACGATTGCGCAATATGTACTTCCTCCTTTGTTGGCAAACTTTATAGCCAAGTTTCCGCAAATCAATCTTTCTTTAATTAATGGAAATTCCCGGGGAGTGGAAGCCGCCTTGCAAGAACATCGAATTGATTTAGGATTGGTAGAGGGTATCTTCCGTTTACCTAATCTGAAGTATACTCCATTTTTGCAAGATGAATTGGTTGCTGTGGTGCATACTCTGAGCAAATTGGCCGTTCCGGATGAGATAACTCCAGAAGATTTGCCAAATATTCCTTTAGTATTGCGGGAAAGAGGTTCTGGAACATTGGATGTATTTGAACGCTCTCTGTTGCAGCATAATCTAAAGCTCTCTTCTTTGAATGTATTGATGTATCTTGGTAGTACGGAGAGTATCAAGCTTTTTTTGGAACATACGGAGTGTATGGGAATTGTTTCTATCCGTTCGGTGCATAAAGAGCTGGTAGCCGGTAATCTGCGTGTGATCGAAATAAAAGGAATGCCGATGCTGCGCGAGTTTAACTTTGTGCAATTACAGGGGCAGGAGGGAGGATTATCACAAGTATTTATGCGTTTTGTCGGACATAATAGTAAGAGCCTGTAGGGTTTGGGAGTTTTCCATCGCATTTATAACTTGAATTCAGCTAGATTGTTATTATCAGGGTAAAGTGGATGAGATAACAAAAAGAAAATTGGAAAAATAACTAAAACTACATTTATATGGGCTGTTTAATGAATTTATTGTGGCTGTTGCTTGGTGGTATCTTTACTGCTGTTGAATACCTCATCTCAAGCATATTGATGATGCTTACCATTATTGGCATTCCGTTTGGTATGCAAACCTTGAAATTGGCAGGGCTTGCTTTGTGGCCTTTTGGTAAAGAGGTAAGAAGTGGGAACCGCTCCAGTGGTTGTCTTTATATATTAATGAATATTCTGTGGATATTTTTGGGTGGCATTTGGATTTGTCTGTCCCATTTGGTTTTCGGGGTTATACTGTGTATTACTATCATTGGTATTCCTTTTGGTTTACAGCATTTTAAGTTGGCAGCCTTAGCGTTATCACCTTTTGGGAAAGATATTGTAACAGTGTAGAAATATAGAGGAGGCATTCTCCTATAATTAAAAGTTATGATGTATAATTAGAAACAATTAGCCTGTTTTGATTGTTTGATGTATCTTTGCGCCCGAGAAAAATGTAAACTTAAAAATAGAAGATATGTTTGAAAAAGGAAACAGAGCGAACACTTTACATGGTATTCTGCTAATAGCTCTATTCTCATTTGCGGCATTTTATATTGCCGAAGTTCCTATTGTGAAAGAACTTTCGTTTAGTCCGTTGATTGTTGGTATTGTGCTAGGGATGCTTTATGCCAACAGTTTGAGAAACAAACTTCCTGAAACATGGGTACCCGGAATTAAGTTTTGTACAAAACAAGTGTTGCGTTATGGTATTGTGCTTTACGGTTTCCGGTTGACGTTAACGCAGGTTGTGGCCGTAGGTTTGCCTGCTATTATTGTTGATATAATTATTGTGGCTGGTACCATATTTCTTGGAATATGGTTTGGACGTTTGTTGAAAATGGATAAAGATACGACCTTGATGACTTCTACAGGCAGTGCTATATGCGGAGCGGCAGCAGTACTTGGGGCTGAGCCGGTAGTGAAGTGCGAAGGGCATAAGACTGCTATTGCAGTTTCTACAGTTGTGATATTCGGTACAATTTCAATGTTTTTGTATCCTATTATGTATCGTATGGGCTGGTTGGGCGGACTATCGGACACAGGTGTTGCTATTTATACCGGAAGTACCTTGCATGAAGTGGCACATGTGGCAGGTGCAGGCAATGCGATGGATCCTACTGATGTTTTAGGGATTGCCGGAACAGCTACCATTACTAAAATGATTCGTGTCATGATGTTGGCTCCGGTACTTGTCATTATGAGTTTTGCATTGGCGAGTCGTAAAAAAGTATCTGTTAATGGTACGGTAGAGAAGAGTAGAATCAGTATACCTTGGTTTGCTTTTGGATTTATCGGCATTATTTGTTTGAATTCATTCTTACAATATTTGTGTGGAGTGGATAGTGTGAAGGAAATCCCGTTAAACGGAACAATTGAATATATTGATACCTTTATGTTGACAATGGCTATGACGGCTTTGGGTACAGAAACTAGTCTTGACAAATTCAAACAGGCTGGTGCCAAACCGTTTGTATTGGCGGGAATGCTTTATATCTGGTTAGTTGTGGGAGGTTATTGGATAACGAAATATTTGCTTGAAATATTCTAATTAATATTTATCTTTTTCTCCTAACAAGGAGAGGAGAAAAACAAGTCCCGCAGAGTGAATATTTGTAATAGACATTACAGATATCCTCTGCGGGACTTGATGTATCGGGGAGAACTTCTTTTATTTCTTCTTCAATTCTTCGAAGATCAATCCTTCCAGTTCTTCAGCCAATTCAGGATTATCCATGATACATTGCTTGGCGGCATCACGTCCTTGTCCTAATTTAGTGTCGTTGTAGCTATACCATGAACCACTTTTCTTGATGATTCCCAAGTCAGCACCCAAGTCGATGATTTCTCCGGAATGGGAGATACCTTCACCGAACATGATGTCAAATTCAGCTCTGCGGAAAGGAGGTGCTACTTTATTCTTCACCACTTTCACCTTAGTCAGTTTACCGAGAATCTCTTCGCCATCTTTGATAGGTTGGCTACCACGGATATCCAGACGTACAGAAGCGTAGAACTTCAAAGCGTTACCACCAGTTGTTGTTTCCGGATTACCGAACATAACGCCGATCTTCTCACGCAACTGGTTGATGAAAATACAAGTCGTACGTGTCTTGCTCACAGCAGCCGTCAATTTACGGAGTGCCTGCGACATCAAACGTGCCTGAAGACCTACTTTGTTGTCACCCATGTCGCCCTCAATTTCCGCTTTAGGAGTCAGTGCGGCTACAGAGTCAATAACGATGATGTCGATAGCAGAAGAACGGATCAGTTGTTCCGCAATCTCCAACGCCTGCTCTCCGTTATCCGGTTGAGAGATGTAAAGATCATCGATATTTACGCCTAGTTTAGATGCGTAGAAACGGTCGAAAGCGTGTTCGGCATCAATAAAAGCAGCGATACCTCCGGCCTTTTGTGCTTCAGCAATGGCGTGAATAGCCAATGTTGTTTTACCGGAAGACTCCGGGCCATAGATTTCGATGATTCTACCTCTAGGATAACCTCCAACGCCAAGTGCCACGTTTAGGGCAATAGAGCCTGTCGGGATCACTTCTACTTGTTCAACACTATCATCACCCATTTTCATGATAGAACCTTTACCGAAGCTCTTTTCTATCTTTTCCATGGCAGCCTGTAAGGCTTTTAGTTTTTCGCTTGATGCCATTTTATTATCTGTTTCAAAATTAAGTTCGTCTTTCTTTGCCATACCTTATTCTTATATAATTAAGGAGTTATTGATTTAAAATCTGTGAGGCATGTTCCTTGGTCTTCACTTCTTTGGGAGTGATAATCCGTTCTACGATTCCTTCTTCATTTATCAGGAAAGTAGTGCGGAAAGTCCCCATGTAAGCACGTCCGTACAGTTTCTTTTCTCCCCATACTCCAAATTCTTCTACTAACTTTTTGTCAGTGTCAGCAATCAGAGTGAAAGGAAGATTGTTCTTTTCGATGAATTTCTGGTGCGACTTTTCATTGTCTACGCTGACACCGATTACTTCATAGCCGGCTTTACGTAGTTCGGAATAGTTGTCGCGCAGATTACACGCTTGTGCGGTGCAACCTGATGTACTGTCCTTTGGGTAGAAGTACAACACAATTTTTTTTCCTTTATAAGCACTTAAATGGATTTCTTCGCCTTTCTCATTGATACCCAAGACTTCCGGTGCTTTATCTCCTACGTTTATCATAACTTTCTTTTTAATGAGCAAGTGTACTCTTATAATTCCAAATCCTTGTCAAACTCTTCATGCCAGGGAAGACCTTGCTTATTGAGTTGTTCCATGAACGGATCCGGATTGAATTCTTCCACGTTGTTTACACCCGGACGGTTCCATTCGCCTTTGAAGAACATCATGGCTCCAATCATTGCCGGAACTCCGGTGGTGTAGCTAACTCCCTGCATACCAGTTTCCTGATAAGCTTCCTGGTGACTACAGTTGTTGTATACATAGTAAGTACGTTCCTTACCATCTTTCAGACCACGGATACGACAACCGATAGAAGTTTCTCCTTCGTAGTTTTCTCCTAAATCCTGCGGGTTAGGCAATACAGCTTTCAAGAATTGTAATGGTACAATCTTCATTCCGTTATAGTCAACCTCGTCGATTCGTGCCATACCGATGTTTTGGATAACACGTAAATGGGTTAAATACTCCTGTCCGAAAGTCATCCAGAAACGTGCACGTTTGATAGTCGGATAATGTTTCACCAATGATTCCAGTTCTTCGTGATAAAGAAGATAAGAGTCACGTGGACCGATGTTCGGGTATGTCAGGTCTTTGTGGATTTCCAACGGACCGGTAGTAACCCATTCGCCATTCTCGAAATAGCGTCCGTTCTGTGTAATTTCGCGGATGTTGATTTCCGGATTGAAGTTTGTAGCAAAAGCCTTATGGTGGTTACCTGCATTGCAGTCTACAATGTCCAGATATTGAATCTCATCAAAATAATGTTTAGCTGCATAAGCAGTATAGATACCGCTTACTCCCGGGTCGAATCCGCAACCGAGGATAGCTGTCAGACCTGCTTCTTTAAAACGATCGTGATAAGCCCACTGCCAGCTATATTCAAAATGAGCTTCATCTTTCGGCTCATAGTTAGCGGTGTCCAGATAGTTCACTCCAGCTTTCAGACAAGCTTCCATAATCGTCAGATCCTGATAAGGGAGAGCCACATTAATCACCATTTCCGGTTTGAAATCATTGAATAAGGCTACCAGCTCTTCTACATTGTCTGCGTCAACTTTAGCTGTTTTTATATTGGGGTTACCTATTGCCTCGACGATTTTATCGCATTTCTCTTTCGTACGACTGGCAATCATGATATCTGTAAATACATCGGCATTTTGTGCCACTTTGTGTGCAACGACAGTGCCAACACCGCCCGCACCAATAATAAGAACTCTACCCATTTCGTTAATTGCGAATTAAAATATTAAGAATATTAGAATTGTTAGCTTTGCAAATATACGTGATTATTTTCAGATAATCATTGCGCAGCTACTCCTTTTTATTTGTAACGTTGCAAGGTTCCGTTTTCGAATTCCAGCGTTTTGCCATTGTAGAACCAGGTTTCGAAACGACTGTCTTTTTTCAGCTCGATTTCTATCGGATCGCCAATGGATAAACGACATTCTACTGTGCTCATTCCTGCCTCCAAATCACCTCGGGAGATAATCTGCCAACGGCTTTCTGTAATGCCCGGATATTTCTTATGTATATCCTCGAATCCGAAAAAGTCCTCGATATAATTATCATTTTTGACAATCACGTCATATTTCAGATCTGTTTCCAATTCATAGATTGCCCCGTCCCTGTCCGTTAATGACAGGGTAGCCAGGCTGCCGGGAGGAGATAATTTAATCTCTTTTATTTGCAGAACCGTATATCGGGGCAAGTGAATACGTGATTCGGTCTGTTTATCTTCAAAAGATACGATTCTTTTGGCAGGCAGCATTTTTTTAGGATAAACGGTCATTCCCAGGTATTTATTTTTCAGACTTTCAATAGTTCCCAGACTCTTGTTGGTGAAGCTGAATGCATTTGAAAAATATTTCATTCTCTTTTCGCCTTGAAAATCATTCAGGTCCATGCCGGAGTTTGTTCGTGAGAGAGCGACTTCCAAATAATAAGAATGTCCCTGTGTATCTTTGAATACGATCTTCACAGGATATGCCTGGCTGCCGACTCCGATAGCGGTAATCGTAGCTTCCGTATTGACAGGAACTGCTATATCCCGGTAGCCGGAATAATTGTTGGCATCGTCTACCCGGGCACTTTCAGATTGTATATAGACTGTTTTTCCTACTAACAACTCCTTGGCAGTATCTACATCTTTCAGATAAACCAATCCATTGATACCGGCACGGGGAGCTTTCTCGCAAATCTGGTCCAGCCGCATGTTCTTTATGTCATAATAATATTTTCCTTCCTCACATTCGAATACGAAGCGAGTGGAATAGTTAGTTCCGGTTGATATATTTTGAGCCTTCTCTTCTGTTCCCGTGAAAGTGAGAATCTTGTGCTTCAGCAGGCTGTTGTCTATTCCTTTTTCGGTGTCGTAGCTGGAAAGAGTAGGAAGGAACATGTTCCGTGTAGAAGGAACAAACATAAATTTCATTCCTGGTGTCCATTTACACAGCGGTTGCAGTGGGAAGTTACTTTTGATGAACTGCTCTTCTTCGCCTACAGGGATTTCCTGCGTGGAAGGAGTAGTGACAATGTAATCACTTTGAGCTGTGATAGGACACCTGCCACAACAGAATAGAATTAAAGACAGGGCAATTATTCTCATATTTGTTTACTTTAAGTGAACTATGTAAATTGTTCGTTTGTTGTATATCTATTGGCAAATGTATATATTTTATGTTGTATTGGATGTTATTTCCCAATCTTTTTGATATCTTTGCCCCTGATTTTAACTTAAACGTTATAACAATATGAAGAAAGTATTTGTTTCAATTTGCATTGCTGGTGTAGCACTTGCAATGTCTTCGTGCCGTTCGGTTGAGAAGGCAATCCCCCTATCATCTATTAATGGTGAATGGAATATCATAGAAGTCAATGGCTCGAAAATCACTCCGGGCGAAAGTAGAACCCTTCCTTTTATCGCTTTTGATACAGCAACCGGTCGTGTGTCCGGCAATAGTGGCTGTAATCGTATGATGGGTAGCTTCGATGTAAATGCGAAGCCGGGAAGCCTTGAACTTACAGGAATGGCTAGTACCCGAATGATGTGTCCGGATATGACTACTGAAAATAATGTGTTGAATGCTTTTGCTCAAGTAAAAGGATACAAGAAGGCAGGTAAAGACAAGATGTATCTTTGCAATTCGTCCAACCGTCCGGTTGTCGTTCTACAAAAAAAAGAGGCTGATGTGAAACTTTCGGTTTTGAATGGAGAATGGAAAATTAAAGAAGTGAATGGTGAAGCAATTCCTTCCGGTATGGAAAAACAACCTTTCATTGCTTTTGATGTGAAGAAAAAGACCATTCATGGCAATGCAGGATGTAATTTGATTAATGGTGGTTTTGAAACCAGTACAAATAATGCCAAATCTATTTCTTTCCCGGGAGTAGCAAGCACAATGATGGCTTGTCCTGATATGGAAACAGAAGGTAAGGTGCTGAAAGCTATCAATGAAGTGAAATCCTTCGATGTGTTGTCCGGTGGTGGCATTGGTTTGTATGATGCAAACGGTGCATTGGTCATCGTGTTGGAAAAGTAAAAGAAGAATTATATATAATAGGATATGCCTGTGTCGCACTTGACGACACAGGCATATTTTTTTTCCTTTATCGAACCAGAACCGCTTGTATTTGTTTAAAGAAACAGTTACTGATTGGCTTTGGATATGACTATGTCAGCAGTGTTTATTTATTAAAACTGTCTTTTTGGCAGATATTATGTCATGCATTCGTATAATTTCCTTTTGGCACACGGTTTGCTTTTTAATAAGCGTCCGTTCGCGACGAAGCTCCCTGATAAGAGCAGAGAAACAACCGGACAAAAAGAAATCATTGAATAAATAATAAATAAAAAAAATAACGATCATGGGAAAAATTATTGGTATTGACTTAGGAACTACAAACTCTTGTGTTGCCGTATTCGAAGGTAACGAACCTGTAGTAATTGCAAACAGTGAAGGTAAACGTACGACTCCTTCTGTTGTCGCTTTCGTTGATGGTGGCGAACGTAAAGTGGGGGATCCTGCAAAACGTCAGGCTATTACGAACCCTACACGTACAATCTTCTCTATCAAACGTTTCATGGGTGAAACGTGGGATCAGGTACAAAAAGAAGTGACTCGTGTTCCTTATAAAGTAGTGAAAGGTGACAATAACACTCCACGTGTTGACATCGACGGACGTCTGTATACTCCGCAGGAAATCTCTGCAATGATTCTTCAGAAAATGAAGAAAACTGCTGAAGACTATCTCGGACAGGAAGTAACAGAAGCTGTTATCACCGTTCCTGCCTATTTCTCCGACTCTCAACGTCAGGCTACAAAAGAAGCCGGACAGATTGCCGGTCTGGAAGTAAAACGTATTGTAAACGAACCGACAGCCGCAGCTCTTGCTTACGGTTTGGATAAGGCTCACAAAGATATGAAGATTGCTGTATTCGACCTTGGTGGTGGTACATTCGATATCTCTATCCTCGAATTCGGTGGTGGTGTGTTTGAAGTTCTTTCTACAAACGGTGATACTCACCTTGGTGGTGACGACTTCGACCAGGTAATCATCAACTGGCTGGTACAGGAATTCAAGAACGACGAAGGTGCTGACTTGACTCAGGATCCGATGGCTTTGCAACGTCTGAAAGAAGCTGCTGAAAAAGCTAAGATTGAACTTTCTTCTTCTACAAGTACTGAAATCAACTTGCCGTATATCATGCCGGTAGGTGGTGTGCCTAAGCATTTGGTGAAGACTTTGACTCGTGCAAAATTCGAATCTTTGGCTCACGAATTGATTCAGGCTTGTCTTGAGCCATGTAAGAAAGCAATGAGCGACGCAGGTCTGAACAATGCTGATATTGATGAAGTAATCCTTGTAGGTGGTTCTTCCCGTATTCCGGCTGTTCAGAAGTTGGTAGAAGATTTCTTCGGCAAGACTCCTTCTAAAGGTGTGAATCCGGATGAAGTGGTAGCTATTGGTGCGGCTGTACAGGGTGCTGTTTTGACAGATGAAATCAAAGGTGTAGTATTGTTGGATGTTACTCCGTTGTCAATGGGTATCGAAACACTGGGTGGTGTGATGACTAAGTTGATCGACGCTAACACTACCATTCCGGCTCGTAAGAGTGAAACATTCTCTACTGCTGCCGATAACCAGACGGAAGTTACTATCCATGTATTACAGGGAGAACGTCCGATGGCTGCACAGAACAAATCAATCGGTCAGTTCAACTTGACAGGTATTGCTCCGGCTCGTCGTGGTGTTCCTCAAATTGAGGTTACATTCGATATTGATGCGAATGGTATCTTGAAAGTATCTGCTAAAGATAAGGCTACCGGTAAAGAACAGGCTATCCGTATCGAAGCATCCAGCGGCTTGAGCAAGGAAGAAATCGAAAAGATGAAGGCCGAAGCTGAAGCTAATGCTGAAGCAGATAAGAAAGAACGTGAGAAAATCGACAAGCTGAATCAGGCTGACAGCGTAATCTTCTCTACTGAAAATCAGTTGAAGGAATTAGGTGATAAGTTGCCGGCTGATAAGAAAGCTCCGATTGAAGCTGCTTTGCAGAAATTGAAAGATGCTCACAAGGCACAGGATTTGGCGGCTATCGACACTGCTATGGCAGAAATCAATACTGCCTTCCAAGCTGCAAGTGCTGAAATGTATGCACAGAGCGGTGCACAAGGTGGGGCACAGGCTGGTCCTGATATGAATGGTGGTGCTGGGCAGCAAGATAACAGCAAGCACGGAGATAACGTTCAGGATGCTGACTTCGAGGAGGTCAAATGATTCCGATAAGGAAACAGAGAATAAACAATAAGCAAAGGCGTGCAGCTCAATGAGTTGCACGCTTTTTGCGTTTATGGGGTTCATGGTTGCTATGTGTTTTCTATGGGCTTTTTTATCTCTTATTTGCGACATATTTGCGACACGTCTTATTTGGCGATAAGGTACAACTTAGACTGATATAAACCATTTATAACGAGAAGAATATGCCAAGAGGAAATTACACCATTCAAAGAAGTTGTGAGGAGTGCGGTAAAATCTTTACTCCTCCCACATTGATGTCAAAGTATTGTTGTCCAACTTGTTCCAAGAGGGCATACAAGAAAAGGCAAATCGCAAAAGAGAAAGAGGCGATACGTCAAGCATTGGTCAAGCGAATACCATCCAACAAGGGGTATCTGACAGTTAAAGAGTCTGTGCTGATTTACGGCATTAGTAAAGATGTACTTTATCGTATGATACGGCAGGGCTTGATACCATCATACAATTTTGGTCAGCGTCTGACACGCCTTAGTCGGCAGTATATGGATGAACACTTCAAAACAAAGGCTGGCAGTAGAAAGAGAAAAAAGGAAGCATTGTCCTTTGAACCCAAAGACTGTTACACTATCGGAGAGATTGCCAAAAAGTTCCATATCAATGATAGCAGTGTCTTTAAGCACATACGCCGTCATTCTATTCCTACACGCCAAATTGGTAATTATGTTTATGTTCCCAAATCTGAAATTGATAAATTATATAAGTCGTTATGAAGAAAGCATTACCTAATACCAAAGTGACCGTCAAGCTCAGAAGGTCGAATTACAAAGAAGAGTGGTATCTGATTATAGAGTCGTACCCGGTTTACAAGAGAGGTTCTAAACGGGCAAGCCGTGTGGTGGAATCTATTAACCGGACTATATCCACACCTGTTTGGGATAAGTCGTCCATTGCACGTATCTTGCCGGATGGAACATTCAACTATAAGCCTAAGCGTGATTTGAATGGAATCATCCAATGCCGTTCAACGATAGACCAAGAGGCTTGTATCTATGCAGACAATGTGCGTAAGTTACGCCAACACGAATATGACAGTGCCGTCCTATACACTGATAAGGAAAACGAAATCGCGGCACAAAATGAACGAAGCGAACAGGACTTTATCAAGTACTTCAATGGCATCATCAGCAAACGGCATCCCAATAGCTCTAATTCAATCATAGTCAACTGGACCCGTGTGGGAGAATTATTGAAAATCTATTCGCAAGGCAACCCGATTCCGTTTAAGACGATTTCCGTAAAACTACTTGAAGACATCAAGATGTTCCTGTTACGTGCCCCGATGGGAGGCAATAAGAAAGGAACTATCTCACAGAATACGGCATCCACCTATTTCTCCATCCTCAAAGCCGGATTGAAGCAGGCATTCGTTGATGAATATCTGACGGTTGACATCAGCGCAAAAGTAAAAGGAATAACAAACATAGAGACGCCTCGTGTTGCACTTACTATGAATGAAGTGCAAATGTTGGTTGATACTCCTTGTAAAGATAATGTTTTGAAACGTGCGTTCTTGTTTTCTATCCTTACAGGATTGCGACATAGCGATATTCAGTCATTGAAGTGGAAGCAGATTCAACAGACAAGCAAAGGTACATGGCAAGCGGTCGTGATTCAGCAAAAAACAAAACGACCCGATTATAAGCCAGTCATCCAACAAGCCCTTCAACTATGTGGTGAACGCCCAAGTAATGATGAAGCACTTGTCTTCGAAGGATTGACAGATGCCTCTTGGATTTCCCGTCCTTTGAAAGCTTGGATAGAAGCATCTGGCATCAAGAAGCATATCACCTTCCATTGCGGTCGCCATAGCTACGCTTCGCTATTGTTGGAAAATGGTGTTGACATATACACCATCAAGTCTTTAATGGGACATACAAATGTCAAAACCACGCAGATTTATACGCATATCGTAAATGAGCAAAAAGAGAAAGCTGCTAATACGCTGTATATAGAAAATTTGGCTTTATAGGTTATAGTGGAAACTTCCACCATTGAGCACCAACGACTTATATAACATCAACGACACACTTGCCACCGTATCCCCCTCATGAAGCATCGGCTTTTTGAGGGGGATTTTGTTGCATAGACGTTCTCCGTGAAGAGGGTATTAGTCCTAATTGTGGTTTATCCCTATTTTATTTTCTCTTTCAGCAAATCATTATGTTAATGAAAATTAAATCCGTCGGTGGCAAATAAGTGGCTAATTGGTGGCTTTCAAGCACCTATTTGGCACTCATAAACATCCCTATACTTTTGCGGCATCAACTTTAATACGAAGAAAATGGCTTATAAAGTAAATTCATTGGAGGAAATGCCAAATGCGTTGTCCTACCTGATTGAGTCCGTAGAAGTACTACAATCCAAAGTAAATGCCTTGCAACATAAGCAGGCAAGTAATTCACCCAAGTGGATGGATATAGACGAGCTTTGTGCTTATCTGCCATCACATCCAGCCAAACAGACAGTTTATGGATGGGTATCTACCAAACAGATTCCCGTACATAAAATAAATAAGGCTTTGGCTTTTCTGCAATCGGAGATTGACGATTGGTTGAAGAACAAATCGCACAAGACCCAAGATGACTTAATGGAAGAAGCCAGACGATTTGTCGAATCTAAAAAGATTATCAGATGATGGGAACGACAGATTATTGCTTTTCGTTCTTTCGCAAGCCCATTCAAAACATCGAACCGATAAGGGCGGTAGGCATTGTGGATGTGTATCGCTATGTCATCGGGCATTATGCGCAACCACAAACCGCATCCCTGCGTTCGATGCTACCTTCTCCCGAATCCAAAAGATACAAAGCCACCCATTTCGACTATTGTACTTTTTCGGGATTATTCCGTAAACGGAGTGAAAAGGAACTGATTATGCACTCAGGATTGATGTGTCTGGATTTTGACCATGTGGAGAATATCGTGGAGCTAAAACAGCAATTGCTCAATCATGAATATTTCGATACGGAACTGTTATTTGTTAGTCCATCCGGTAGCGGATTGAAGTGGATAATACCTGTTGACTTGAAAGGATGGGAACATTCCCGGTACTTCAAGGCTGTCGCCAACTGTATCAAAGCAACAGGTTTGCCATCAGTGGATATGTCCGGCAGTGATGTGGCTCGTTCTTGCTTTCTGCCATACGACCCACAAGCATATATTAACCCTAAATACAAAGATGATGTCGAAGAAAATATTTTCCGCCCAAGATTGGGAGAATGTCCCTTCTGAAGTACTGCAAACACATACGCCTGATATTGTCCCTATATATAATAAGGTTAAAGACGATGTGGAAAGTGTTGTTCGGGAGATAGAACAACGTGGCATTGATATAGCACCCAATTATAAAGATTGGATGGAGTTGGGTTTTGCACTTGTTGATGGATTAGGAGAGAACGGACGGGAGTATTATCATCGCATCAGCAGATTTTACCCTACTTATCAAAGGGAAGAAACTGACAAACAATATACGCATTGTTTGCAATCCAAAGGGCAAGGCATTACTATCCGTTCTTTCTTCCATTTGGCAAATCAAGCCGGAATCTCATTGGCTCCATCCAACAAAGAACATTTATCCATTTTGCCAAATATCCAAAATGGCAAAACGGGCAAATGGATAAAGTCAGAGGAAGAACTTCCTGCATTTCCTGAATGTGTGTTTGAGCATCTTCCTCCTTTTCTAAATGAGATTGTCAACAATTCCATTTCGGTGGATGACCGTGACACGATATTGATTGGAACTATTGTGTGTTTGTCGGTTTGCTTTTATAATGTTTGTGGTGTGTACGATGAACGCATTGTTTATCCGAATCTATATCTGTTTGTTGTGGCAGATGCAGGTATGGGAAAAGGGGCATTAACCCTATGCAGAGAACTGGTAGTACCCATTAATCGCAATTTACATGAACTCTCAAAGCGATTGGAACAGGAATATAAAGAAGCGATGAATGCTTATATCAAAGGTAAGAAAGATAATGGAATGACTATGCCAGCCGAGCCGCCCATGCGTATGCTTGTCATTCCTGCCAATAGCAGCGCAAGCTCTTTCTTGAAGATACTGGGAGATAATGACGGAATCGGACTGTTGTTTGAATCGGAGGGCGACACGTTAAGCCAAACATTGAAGTCGGACTATGGCAATTATTCCGATGTGTTGCGAAAGGCATTTCATCATGAGTTGGTAAGTTTGAGCCGTCGCAAGGATAGGGAGTATTGTGAAGTAGCTAATCCAAGAGTGTCAGTAGCTTTGGCTGGAACTCCCGAACAGGTAAGAAGGTTGATACCTGACGCGGAGAACGGATTGATGAGTCGCTTTTGTTTCTATATCATTCGCTTCAAGCGAGGTATAAGAAATGTGTTTGCCACAAGCGACATTTCCCAATCCAAGAATGCCAAGTTCAAACTATTGGGAGATAAGTTCTGCCATCTGCATGAGGAATTTGTACGACAGGGAAATTATTCATTCTCCCTTCCCTCCGATTTACAGGAACACTTTATAGAATACCTCAGCCGTGTGAATGAGGAGTGTTGTGACGAAGTGGATAACAAGATGCAAGGAGTAGTCAGACGGATGGGACTGATTGCTTATCGTATAATGATGGTGTTGACCGCTGTCCGGCATTTGGAGAATGTACATCGCAATTCTTCCTCACATGACAAGACAAAGCAACTGGTCTGCCATGAGTTTGACTATTCTACAGCCATGAATATTTGCGAAACCTTACTTTATCATGCCGTATTCATTTATCAGAATTTGTCAGGATATCAGTCCAAACGATTCAATTTCGCTTCGCAAGAGACCGGCGTTTATGCACGAAGGAATACCCTTTATAATATGTTACCCGATACTTTTACAAAGAAGGATTATGATGCACAGGTTTCATCTTTGGGCGAAAATGGAAGTACTGCAAACAAGTGGATAGAAGCCTTTATCAAAGATGGTAAGCTATGCCGAATAGAGCAAGGGAAATATAGGAAGATTTTTTGAGTGGCAAGTTTGTGTTTTAGTGCCACTAAAACCTATGCGGCAAGCGGATAAACTGCCACTCTCAAAAAATCAATTCATGAACATTGAAAGTTAAGATAAATATGAAGGAGAAGAAACTTGGCGGTCGCCCTAAGTTGGCGAACTATCAGAAACGTACCAAATGTTTTCGGGTAATGTTTACCGAGAACGACTATATCTATATCCAATCCAAAGCGGAACAGGCAGGATTGTCTGTCAATGAATTTTGCCATCAGGCGGCAATGGATTGTCAGGTCTGTCAACGTATCAGTCCTGAAATGGTATCGGCAATCCGTGACCTTTCCGGCATCGCTAATAATGTCAATCAGATTGCCCATCAGATGCACACTTATGGTTTAGAAGCAGTCAAACAACAATACTTTTCAATCATATCAGAAGTCAGTAGAATTATCACTCAAGTAAAGAACAATAGCCATGATAGCGAAGATTAAAACAAGAGCAGATTTCGGAGGAATAGTAAATTACGCCAATGACCAAAAGAACAAGAAGAAATGTGCCATACTTTTAGCACACGAAGGTGTCTGTGCCATCAGTAATAAAACCATAGCCGATTCTTTTCAGATACAAGCGTCCATGCGTCCGAAAGTAAAAAATCCGGTGAAACACGTATCACTTGCTTTCTCTTCGCAGGACATTAACCGTTTCCCCGATAACGAAGAAGGAGATGCACTGATGGTAGAGATTGCCAAGAAATGGATGGAACAAATGGGCATCCGCAATACTCAATATATTATAGCCCGACATCATGACACGAAACATCCACATTGTCATTTGGTGTTCAATCGGATAGACAATAATGGCAATCTCATTTCTGATAGCAATGAAAGGATACGTAATACTAAAGTATGTCGGGCTTTGACTAAAGAATATGGACTGTACTTTGCCCCAAAGAATAGTAAAGCCAGAAACAAGAGTCGTTTGCGCCCTTATCAATTACGGAAGTATAATCTACGTTCTGCAACTCTTGATGCACTGGCTGTATCTCGTTCTTGGAATGATTTTCTTGGCATTCTCAAAAGTCAGGGTATAGGTATGCGCTTTAATCATACAGATAACTCTGATAAAATTCGTGGTATATCATTCTGTCAAAATGAGTATAGTATAGCTGGTTCTAAACTTGACCGTGATTTGAGTTTTAACAGCCTTTGCGCTACATTGGGCAATGTGGCATCTGAACTGATTGTTCAACCTCACCAAGCCATAACTTTCAGTGGAGGTGGAGGAATATGTAATGAACAGGGATGGCGAGACGACAAAGACAAGGATAACCAAAGAAACGAACCTTTTTATAAACCCTCAAAACGTAGAAGATAATGAAAGAAGATGTAGTAGCTGCAAATCTTGCTAATTTGCGCCAAAGTATCAACGAGCTAAAAGAGTGTATTGAAAAACAGAATACTACAATTCCCAAACCAGATCAGTCTGTAAAAATAGATTTTGACGAAAAGACCATTTATAATGGAGTCGCCAAAAGTTTCTGTACTTGCTGGAACGATGCGTTATCAGTGGTGAAGAAGCATATCTGGAAGCAACAATCGGACACATTGCCGTTCTCGCTATGGTTTCCGAAGCTTATTGAATTATTCAAGCAGAAGTCCAGATTTCTTGAATATCTTTATCGGCACGTTTGCGATTATAATCTTAATCGTATGACTATTGAAGCAAATACCGACTGCATATTAAAACGGCAGGATGAGATACTTGCGAGGATCAATGAATTGAAAAGTCCGGTAACGGTTATTCCGCCCAATATCAATGGGATGTTTATACGCGGCTATCATATAAAGCTCCGATATGTTGTAGCCTTTATTGTCATCATTGTTACGTGGGCTGTTACTGCATCGGTTAGTAGCGTGAAGTATAAGGAAGAATCCTTTGCACATTATTCGATATATCGGATCGTGAAGGAACAGCATCAGAACTTGATGGAAAAAGCAGGAATAGAGCCAATAAGAAATACGGAATAGTCATCGGAGAAAATAAGTAACAGCACTTTATTGTTGCTTATTATTTCTTCCATAAGTCACTTCTGGTTCTGCCGCTATGAGTGTACTGTCTGTATCAGACAACTCGTATGTTCTTATTTTCCTGTCTTCAAGAAAAATATGATTCAATGTATAAGCTAATGACTCTAGTGTTTGTATCCGGACTTTTGGCTTTAGTTGACACTCCCAAATCGTGATACAATGCCAGCCCATAGCAGCAAGCTGGCATTGTTCCTTTTTATCTCGTTCCTTATTCCTTTCTATCTTGTTTGACCAAAAATCTATATTGGTTTTAGGTAAACGGAAATATTTGCAATTATCATGACCATGCCAAAAGCAACCGTTTACAAAAATGACAGTGCGATATTTGCGAAGCACCAAATCGGGATGACCGGGAAGGCGCGGATGATTTAGCCGATAGCGGAAGCCACGGCTAAAAAGGAACTTTCTCACCAGTATTTCAGGTTTTGTGTTCCTTCCTTTTATAGCGGACATACAACGATGGCGTTGTTCTTTAGTTAATTTATCCATATTTGTAAGGTGTATTCATAGATGAATAGACTTATTAGATTCTTGCAAAGCCATAAAAACAAAAGATGCATAGTCGCTATCTCTCATGGGACGTTCTCATACATCCTGTTACTTTGCCTTCCTCATCCAATGTATAAGTACCACTCACTACAAGCCACATAGGAAGATTAGGTATATTATTATAACTATGTAACCCTATGATGTTTTTTTCACCAAGTACATACCACAATATTTTCTTGTGATGCGTTTTGAGATAATCCAATAGGGCATCCTTCCGGACTAAAAGATAGTTTTTTGACTTCTTTACGACTCCTGCATCGAAACAAATCACCTTGCCTTTTTCATTTAAGAATATCCCTTCTTCGTCTGCATATTGCATCCTAAGACCATCAAATAACTGTTTTGAAGGCATGAGACAGTAAAAGGATGTTTCTTTAGAATGATCTTCTTCTGCCTCCCACAAATAACCGATTGTGGTTATCTCTGCATGAGTTATAAACCGATTCGTTTTCTTATCATATATTCCCCTCTTAGTAAGCCCTTCAGTATCAAAATGTTTATATGCTGGTGACCAGTAATATTCACGATAAAACAATTCATATTTATCAGAGCATTCGGGCATCCATCTTCCACCAAAATTTTGTTTCACTGCCCATTTATAAACAAGAGGGAACTTGTCTTCGTCAATGATGCAGCTTCTTACTTGATACCACAGTCTTTTGTATATGCAATCTTTGCCATGTGGTTCATTCCATTCTGGATAACATTCCAATGCAAGCCAATCGCATCCATCAGCATCTGTCAATTCTATAATTGGCTCGGCTGCTGGAATATCATCCTTTATATTAAGCCAATCAGGCATTTCATGCTCCCAGTTAGCATATTTCCCTCCATACCACCAGAAATCTTCTTTGAGGTCTGAATTTTGACGATTCTCATTTACTCTAACAAGAGTTGTTGGATCAATATCACGAACGGTTGGTTCCCAAGTTCCCTCATATTCTACGACATTATCACTCCATGAATATTCTAATTTTTCGAAATTATCTGCTACACGAGCTAACAATTCATGTAAGGCCAGCCACTGATATTTCTTGCCAATTCGTTCATTTGGTATGGTTGAGCGTCCTCTTCCAGATCCAATTTTTTGGTCGAATGTACCATGCTTGTCTTCTCGGTATCCATGCTTGTCAATAATGAGTTTTATGGCCACGTTACTCAGGCGTTCTGCATCAATTTTCCAGTTGCTCAATGCACTTTGAAATGTATATCTTCCAAAATCTCCATAAAGGCCTATGGCTGAATGTTCTGTAAACATGGAAGTAAGCATGTTACACATACCCGGAGAATTCTTGTATTCCCCGCATTCGTCTAATATAGACTTTATTTCCTCATCAGATACATGGGTATAATCAAAAGAGCTATTATATGGCGGTCGTATTTTATTAATATCAATATTCAGTTTTTCTCCTATAAAAATAGCATATTCTATAACATTCCGTGCATAGTCACGCAGCAAGATGTGAGGGTAAACCTCACCCTCAACATTAAATACTGACGAATAAATGTATTGGCACAAACTGGCTAGATATTCTTTTGATTTTGATCTCACAGCGCAGCCTAATGCTACACCATAAAGTCTTTCATGAATATATGGATCATCTGCTTTTGAGAACTTTTCCAAAAGTGGTATAAGTACCTGCATTCTATTATGCAGAAGTTGTACGAGGGCTTTTGTCGCTGTATCGCGTAGTTGTCGATTGGTACTTGCCAAAAACCAAGAAAGTAAAGTAGCTCCCAACTCAGCAGACTCTTCATCCATATTGACCTTATCGCTTTCATCCCATGCCCAGTTAATAATATCTTTTATTATTTCATCCTGATTGCTATAAATGCGATATAATGTAGGTGTCCACATGGCATCCCTGTCAGCTAACCGCATTGGTTCCAGCATTTTGTGAAGATAATCGGCATTATAATAGTTTCCCGGATTAAATGCAACCTCTATAACGGTTCGAATAAAACGGTCTCTGAATTGTTCATTACTTACAAATTCTGCAAAATATGTGTCGAGATGTGAGTCTATTGTTCTTTCCTCTCTCCATATTAAACTAGAAAGAACTGCATTTATAATGGCTTTATTACTATGGAAATTAGGTAATGAATCATATAATTCTATCCCCTTACGTTCTGGCAATAAAATTGCCAGTGATTCCAATAATCCGCCAACTATATAAGGAGATTTTATCGTTAGTACATATTCCTCTAGAGCTTTATCGTCAAATTGTAATTTATCTATTAGATATTCTGCTTGAAGAAAATTTTCAAATCGTTCATATGTGAAATATATGCACTCCTCGTACTTGTCAACCGTATTATAAAAAACATTTTTGCTGAAAACACCTTCAGATATCAAACAGTCCAATAATTCACCTTCTGTAAACACACGGGGATAAATATCGGAAAAGATTTCTATAGCAGTGTCTATTGGCATTTCATGCCTTCCTTCTTTAGCTGTGAATTCTATGTACTTACGGACAGCCTTGTCTACACATTTGATTGATGGAGAATAATGTTTGGCTTTCCTGAGAGATTTTTCAATACCATCAAAAAACAAATTCATTATTGATGTTATACCTTTCACACCATCCGGTATCTTCTTATAACCATTGTTCTTCATTCCTTCACAGAACAAATGTAAAAACAGTGGATTTTTAAATTCGGGATTGAGGAGTGGAACTGAAGGATACAATATACCATATTCCTTAAAATATAGTTGTACGGCCTTTTGTGTATTAGCCCCAAATCCATAATGTCTTGCCCACACACAATAATCATTCCCAAATTCTTCCCATGGAAGTATTGCAGGTTGATATGATGTACGGATGCTTAATACGAGTCCAAGCCACGGATGTTGTCGAATTTTATCAATAAAACTACGGATATTACTTTGCCAAATAACCAGCCCATGTCCCTCATTTATTGCATCTATGAAAATGATGATGCGATGTCCAGTTGCTTCAGCTTTAGCTTCAAGCATATCTAATAATTCTTCCGAAGAACCGCTAAAGTTAAGCATTCTCATCATCTGAGTAAAAGGTTCTTCATCTGTGATGAATTTCTGCCCTAAAAAAAGTAGACTAAACTGTTTTTCTATTTTCCTTTTTTGTACTGCATCAGCCATCAAATGCGACTTCCCGACTCCGGCATCTCCTTCAAGTATTAAGATTGGGTCATTTATCAACCTCATTATATCTTGACACAAATTGTTGTAAACGTTTAAAATATCTACACCTAATGCATATATGTTACGCGATGTTCTGTTCTCTTCTTCTGTTACTTTTTCTTTCTCAACAATATTGTTGGCAATATCTTGAACAGCTTCCCCCAGTGACATCAATGCTGGTAATAATTCATTGAGTGCTATTCTATCTATACCGATGATATTAATCTCCTTTACTTGTTTAATTACATTGCGAGCATTCTCTACCAAATTAAGAATATCTTGACAATGCTTATTCTTCTCTATTTTTCCACATATATCTTCTGTTATTTTCAGTTCTTCATCAAAGAAACGTCTTAGTGAATTTCCTCGTGAAAGCACCTCAAAATATTGAACAGGCTCAACTGCAACATTCAATTTAGGCGTATACCGTTTACCTAAATCTTTTATGGAGTCTGCATTAAATCGCATTAAATCTTCATCTGTAAGTTCTTGCTTCCCAAACCAAAATCGAAGCAGGCCTTGATTAGAAGACTTTTGAAGTCTTTCTATTAAGTCTGATGCCCACCAAAAATCAAAAGCAACATGAGGATTAATCTTTGACCATCTTTTCACATATCCATCAATACGTTCTTTCATGCTCATCCTGCCAGTGACATGAGCATCTGAAGGATCTGTGGGTACTGCTATGACATATCGCTTCAAATTAGGATGGGAATTGAGAGCCTCTTTTACTGACTTATCTATTTGTTGATATTGTGAATCTTCGAAAGCCTTACAAAAAAATTTAGCCTGCCAAGCTATAATACTTCCATCTTCAAGAATCCAATAACATTCTACTCCTCCATCGGGTTTTCCGTTGCGCACAAATTTTTTTGAATATCGAATATCCTCTCGGCGAGCCAGTTGGCACACGAACTCCTCAAATCCCTCATTTGCAGACCCGTACAAGAACCTAATATTATTAAAATCAATATTAAACATAAATGCTACTTTTGTTATAGTTTTTATTTACTCATGTGCGTAATGCCCAATTATCCTTTTCTCACTCTTGCCTTATACCCCTAAACAATATCTTTATATATTGAATAAACTCTTCTTTATTACCAACAACAGCTTTGGCAAATGTAGATGATTTACAACCCTTTATCCATTATAATTATTTTGTCCAACTCTTCAAAAGTAGTGTCAATAAACGTGTAGTTTATCATCTTGCTTGTATTGATGGGATGAATATCGGTATATTGTTTACGCAAGTAGCGCAGTTCGAAGGCTAAGCGAAGGTCATCGGCACTTTCTTCTCCATCGGTTTGTTTTGCTTCCTTTGACGTGATAGTCCTAACTCGCACAATTTCATAGACATCACATATCCCTTCTCCTTTGAAGTAGGGCATGAAGTAATGTAGATTTTGCAGAGCAATAGTAGTTGGAAAATGACTACCTGTGTAATAGAGTGTGGCATTACCATCCTTGAAACTTTGCAAATAGCCTTTACGGCTGCTGTTTGTAACAAGACCTATGAGTACACGGTTTCCTACTTCTACGAATGTTCCCTTTTGCGGTATCACTTTAGAGATTGTTTCTTGTGATTTTGTGGTGATAAGTTGTTCAACGAACTGCTCCAATAGCTGGCGATTATGTTGGTCTTTAGGACGAAGTGGGAATGCACCGATGTTCACTTCGTCTATAGTCTTACGGAACTTCGATACAGCAACATCGGTTGGCTCGCCATCACCCGGGAACAAAATATAACCACCTATCACTTCCTTTTTCAAAGTATTCGATTGATAGTCTTTATAATAGATGGCATCACGGTATCTGTGCATTTGGTTGATAGCATCTTCCGGTGGAACGTCCACACCGTTTTTGTCTTTCCCGTCAATACGATATTTCGCATCAAACAGATAAGTCATTTTCATTCCTTCTTGCAAATCGTTCTTGGTCAGTTGCAGGACAATATCCGGCTTTTGTGGCACTGTGCGCACCACAAGATCTTTCATTCCAATGTCACTATTCCCCTTGTCTGTGTTCTTTGGATTATAGACTAATTCAGCCAGTTCCACATTGTCTTTCTTGAAAAGGATACGGGAATGTTCTCCTTTGCCCAAATCCCACGTGAACAGGCCATTCATTTCCATACGGTTTTTATGGTCTATATCTTCATCAGACAAATGAAGTTTTTCCTTCACAATATGGCTCACTTCTATGAAACACCATATCTCGTAGAGTGTCGCTATATCTTTGGTTTGCAAACGGTATATGCCATCATTCAAAGAATAAGAGCGGCGGAGCAGGCTCCACGTGCGATATACCTGACTGTAGCCGGTAGCTTTCTGCAAAACCAAACTTTCCTGATTCATTCCTTTGTAATTTCCTACTGTACGGAAGAAGGGATTTCGCTGCAAGTGTTTCAATATAGCCAATGTGGCTTGCATGTCATCCTTCATCATATCCGAAGCATTCTTTACCGCTTCTATGCGCTTCTTCAAAACTGCGTATTTATCCGTAATTTGTCCAATAGCGAATTTCAAGAACCTGTTTTCCTGCGTGTCATTTGTTCGGACGCGTTCTTCTACACGATATAAGTGAGAGCTGTCCTGTCTGTGTTCTGCCAATTCGTTTTCTATGCAAGAGGGGACAAATGTCAGTTTATCGGCACGTTTGTAAGTCTCTTTTCCGTGTAACCGATGTCTTGGGCGGTCAATGATGTTTTTGCAGGCCTTGATGAATTTCTTTTGCTCATTGGCAAATACGCTCCACCAGATTATTTCCGGGGTCTCTCCGCTTGTATCGGGCGAAAAGCCATGAAAGGTTCTTCGCATATAGTCGAGCGAAAGCATTCTGTACTCTTGTTCAATATCCTCTATAATGGCTTTCCAATGCTCGTGATAGTTGAGCTTTGTGCTCAACACTTCAAAAGAGAAGACAAAACTGCGGGTTTCTGCTCCCACTTGATACATGAGTTGTATTTCGCTGCGACCAACCTCATTGCCATAATTCAAGAAACCTGCCAATATCTGTCTGCGAAAAGTGAATTTTTCATTTTCACTCTGGAGTATGGAGCCAAACTGAGCCTTTTTCACATAGTTCTTGAATTCCACCCAAATAGGATAATCGGCGTTGTCGAAAAATATGGCAGGAGCTTGTTGGCTATTTTCAATCGCAATTTCTTCTCCAATATAGTTGCTCAGGATAACAGATGATACGCCTTCTGACCAAGAATAAGTGGAGTGTAAGCATTCTTTTCCAATATTACTCTTGGCTTTATACCAAATGTCATCGAATTTTGCGCATTCGACAATCATTTCAAAATCCTGATGCTTTATGGTGAGCAGTTCCATCGTCCTTTGCAAATATCTGATTGTTTTTAGCTCCAGAAACTTGTATAGCCGGATGACAACCGTTCTTGCATTTCTTTCAACTTGGCTATGGAAACGGATTCTATTTTCTTATCTTCTCCGGTCAATGCTAACAACTGCGCTTCGATAGTAGTAATCAGTCTTTCAAGAAGTGAATGCTTGACTTTTGTATCATCACCTTCTATTCGCGACAAGATTTTCATGCTTGTTATCTCGTCCAATGCGGTTGCTATGACCTCATCCTCACTGAACTCGTTTCCGTTTTCATCCATATTGTAAGGCAAGTTGTTTACCACATAAAGCAGGAATTCGTTTCGTGTGCGGTAAGCAACCTTGAACGGAGTGCCATTAAGGACATCATTCACAGCTTGCAAATAGGTCAATACCTTATTACAAACATCCTCGTTATCTGCATATACATCCACACCTTCTACAGCTGTACCGATAAGCATATCGCTATTCAGCTTACCAATACGTTCATATTTGCTGTCCAATCCGGCATACAAATCCACTTCATTCATTTCTATGGTCATGGCACGGTCAAGTACCTTACGTGAGAATGAGAAGGTTGTTTCATCCATATTTACCGTACCCACTACGATTAGATTCTGTGGAATGGTGATACCCTCTTCCAAAAAGCGGTTCCTTAATGCTTCATTGTCTCCTGTCAGTTCGGCTGTCAATACCCGATACCAATCCTCTGTACTTTTTTTCAGGATAGGGTCTGTTGTAATCGTACCGTCTTCGTTGCTTTTACGAGATTCTATCACACTAAGAAATTCCGCAAAATATTGTTCGACAGGAGCAAGATTCATTTCATCCAGACAAAGGAAATAAGGAACATCCAGGTTCTCCCAAGCCTTTGTGATAAATCTTAAGAAATCGCCAATCACATATATGGGTTTTCCACTGACACGACTCACATATCCCATAAGTTCAGTGGAATCATGCCAATTGGGTTTTACCTGAATCATCTCAAAATTCTTAGGTTTCTGAGCTTTATATTCAGTGGAATCTTCGTCCCAACACGCACGGGCCAATTCACGGACAATACGGCTTTTGCCCGTACCGGATATACCGGCAAGCAAAAGGAAGGGTTTAGTCTTTATAGCCATGATAATGTCTATATAGTGATAGTATTGGAAATCTGTACGTTTTTTGTCTTTAGTGTCAAACATTCTATAAATTTCTTTTGGAGAAATCTTAGTTTCCTCCTGTGATAAACTCAATCTCCCATACTTTGCTATATATTCCGTAAAATCAGAATCTGATGGTAAAAACTCATTTAATAAACTAGTGGAGTAGTTTATGGCTAAACAATTCTTGATTTCTGATCTGTTTATTTCAGAAATGCTAAATTTATATTTTCTGCATAACCATATTGCAAGAGCGATTCTGCACTCTTTGTTTTTTATATATTTCTTTATATTCTTGTAGAGAGTCTCATTTATGGATAAAACTCCATTTTGTACGTTAAATAATGCAGCATCTTTCGTCCTACGTGGGAAATCATGTAAAACTACAGGATTTGCAATAGACTCTTTTACTACATTTACGGAGAAGAAATTGCTTCCGACTTTATAATCTTTTTCGTCTTTTATATCAGTGAAAAAGTTCGATGTATAACAAGACCCATCTATACTTACAACATCTCCTACATAATTAATAAATAACTCTCTGTCTTCTTTTTCCTTTGTATCGCAATTTTTATTGGTTTTTAAAACAAAATGGTCTAATGCGAATAAATACCTGATGGCACTTATAAATTGGGTGGCACCTTGACTTGAAGGGCTGTCTGTATTGTGTGACAGTATTTTATATGCTGTCAATAGGGATTTTTTATCAATATAAGCCATATCTATTATTCATTAATTGGGAGGAATCTTAACAAAGCGGTTGCTGTAATCCAGCCAAGTATTGGAGGAACGGCATTACCAATAACTTTATATCTAGCTGCTAAAGGTATTGCATTAAACAAGTAGTTATCAGGGAATGACTGAATTCTTGCACATTCCCTAACAGAATACCGTCTATTTTTAATGGGGTGAGTAATTCCACATTTGTCAGGTTGCGCAGAAGCTGTAATTGTACCGCAAATTTCTCCAAAAGCAAATCGTCTAAAAAATTTTGGAGCATGATAACGTTTAGGGTTATCATAGATATTCCTAAATCGTGGAGTCAGCATTTCGTAGGGTATGTCTTTCCATGATTTTCCTTCCATACATATTGTAGGTAAATTCGTATGGGAATATCCGTCATAAAAATATTGGAATCCTTCAATGCCGTGAGCACAGCTTCCGATTAAATTTACTGTTTGTTGTGTTCCTGGGCTAAATTCCCATACTTCATTATCAGGTAAGTTTTCTACACCTTGTAATATTCTTCCTAATACCAGTTCTTCGATGTTCCCATAATGTTCGGATGGGATATTGTTTTCTTGAACAATTGTTTTCAATAAGTTGAAATCAAAATGTCCAAGATTCAACTCTCTATCTATTCCAACCATTAGAACACGATAGCGTTTTTGGGGAACGCCGTAATCAGAAGCACAAACTAATTTGTATGAGACATCATAACCTAAATCGCCCATGATTCTAACGATTTCTTCAGGTACACTATTGCCATTTGCTACATGTGAAGATAGAATGCCTCTAACATTCTCAAACAGAAATGCTTGAGGACGATGGCCAGCCTCAATCTTTGCAGCAATGATTCTATGACATTCTTCAAATAATGTACCTCTTCCGTTTTCATCATCCACTCCTTGTCTTTTGCCTGCATTAGAAAATGGTTGGCATGGGAAACCGGCTAAAAGTATATCAAAATCAGGTATATCATTAGCATCAATATCTCTAATATCAGCTAAAAGGCAATTGGCTCCATCATTTGTTAATAATGGGTTGGCATTATAACAAGACTGTGCGTCTTGGTCAAAATCATTTGCAAATACAATTTCTGTATCTAATCTCTCATAATCGTGTCCTCTGAATGCAAATCCTCCGGTAAATCCTAAATCAAGACCACCACATCCGGAAAACAAAGATACTATTGTCTTAGGCATTTGTACGTATTAAGTTAAATATTTTTTATTGACCACAATAAGTCCTTAGTATCCACTTCAAGGACTTTTGCGATTTTCACTAATGTCTCCAAGTTCGGTTGCATGGTATTTGTGCACCATTTTGACACAGTTCCCGGATCTTTTCCCAACTGTTCTGCCAACCATTTATTGGTGCGTTTCTTTTCTGCTAAAATCACCTTCAAACGATTTATATCTTTATTCATACGTTCTATGATATGTTTTGAATGCAAAGGTAATCATTATAATCGAAAACTTATTCCAATTATAATGATTTTCTGACAAATATATGTCGGAAAACAGCTTTATATTGAAATATACTTCAATGTGTGTATCGGAAAACTCACTTGGATTGGTTCTCTTTTTCCCTTCTCTCTTTTACCTTTTCCAATCCTGGCATCTTTTTAGCCAATACACTTTCTCCTGCAGGAAAGTAAAGTGGAAAGACCTGAGATAAGAAACTTACAATATCACTACGCTTCTTGCCCATGTTGAAAAAAGTAGAACAAACAAAGTACATAATATCTTGCTGACTACATGTATCTTTTAGCTGAATGGTTATTGAGGGTGTGATTATCAAACCGTGTTCTGCAAATGCGCAAGCACTGGCAAGAATAGCTTTCTGTTCTTCTTCGGTAAACATCTTTATTTTCCCTGCGAACCATTCAAGTTCTCTCTGCTGAAATGCTTGTTGCTTTTCATTCTGATGTTCCAATAGAATTGCTACATTTTCTTGTTGCTTTTCGGTCAAGGCATTTTCCAATGCTTGATTCTTTCGTTTAAGGACATTGAATTTCAGCAATGCGGCAATGTACATACAGAAATACCCTACTGCAATATCGAATATCAGGACAAGCAGATAATTGTTGCTTGAATTTTGGGTGTCTCCAGCCATATATTCATTGATGGGAATAACTGTAAATAGCATGATGATAGCTATTGCATAAAGCACCCTGTATCGCGTTTTATGGTTTACCTGCGGTAAGGAGGCAAACAAAAAGGCGATAATCAAAACGGCAATTATAGCACTGAATGGTATGAAAGATGTTACCATATGTTTATTACTCAGTTTGAGGGTTAACAATAATGCGCCAATAGCCAGCTTTATCAGAACCTTCATGAGCCAAAATCTCCATATCCCTAAGGCTTTTGATGTTTTTCTCTATGGCACGTTTAGTTACACCAATTTTATTAGCCATATTATCGGCTGTGATTGATGGGTCAGAAATAACAAGGTCGATTATCTTTTGTGCAGTTTTACTGACCTTCTTCGGTGTTTTCGATGTATCTCCGAACCTATATGCATTTACACCGAACTTTTTCACCGAACCTTTTTCGTTTACACCGAACTTTTCTGCATTTACACCGAACTTTTCGACCGAACATTCTTCGTTTACAGGGTACTTTTTGAGGGTACTATTTACCCTATTGGCCACTTCCTCAACTGGTATTCTACCGTTCTCGCTCCAGTTCAGATTATAGAATGTGGTATAGAAAGAAGTCGCTTCCGTTTGATATTGTGGCTCTTTCCCTTGCAAGAAATTAGGCAGCTTCTCTGTAAGTTCCCGCATTTTCCGTAAGCCGGAACCACGTTTCTCCATATAGTCCAACTGTGTGAACACATTCGCAATGACGGGATTGCGGCGCATGGAAGGCACTTTGAATATGTCACGGTCTTGAATCTGTGTACCGTCAAGCATAGCACCGGGTGATACCAATTCTACACGGTCATCGTAAATGTCAATATGCACTTCACCGCCCATTACCGTATAATCTCTATGGATAAGATGGTTTACCAACCCTTCAAAGATGGCACGGTCGGAATAGTCAGGGAGATTCAGACGATAGTTCGGCATCTTCACCCATCCGCTCATGGTGTAGTTCTTGATGAAGTCCATGCCGTATTTCAATAGCAATACTAGGTTAGCCCGGTGTTCTACGGAACTGATGGCGTCATCCTTATAGAGTCCAGTCCAACGGGTGCAGAAGATACGCGATTGGAATACGGTGCAATTATCCACGAACAATAATCCGGCATTGGTCAGTTTACCATCAGGAGTAACCAGACCAAATGATTCCAGATACTTGTCATTCCATTCCTGATGGGTTTGCTCGCGGAAGGTATTGGCAAGGATAATGAACGAGCGCTGGCTGGCATCCACTTGTGTAGGCAGTGAATCCCATGTCATGTGCGTACCTTTCAATACCAGCGAAAGAAGTTGCTGCGAATTACACTCTACACTTTCATTGCCAACCCGTACATACGCGGTACGTGTTCCGTCCTGATAATAGTAATAAGGTGTAAGCGTTCCAGCCTTTACTTTCACTTCAAGCAAAGAGTGCCCTTCATGTTCTATCGGAATAAGTTGAACTTCCGGCACAGGGTCAAGTCTCGCTTTGATGGTTTCACTGATAAAGTCAGCATCGGATTGTGGATTCTCCAAACCTACAATCACTCCATCGTCGTTCACACCATAGAACAAACTGCCACCATCCGTATTGGCAAAAGCCGATACAGATTTAAGCCATGACTTCACCTTCTTACGTTCCAGCATTTCCTTGAAATCGTAAGCCGAGCATTCCGCTATCAATGTATTGTTTTGAATTTGCATTGTTTCCTTATAATTGTTAGGGTACAACTCCCCAATATCATGTACAAAGGCAAGGATAAAAGTGGAGATTCTGTTAAAATTGACACAGACTTTTGATTTTTATGCGTTTACATCTCTTTATTTATGAATAAAAATCGTACTTTTGCAATCAAGAGCTGTGGTTGCTTATGGATGCTTATTTTCGGATTTGCGATATAATTGCAACACGTGTACGCAAGTTGCTCATACTGAGATAATGTTGATTTTGAGGAAGTGAAATAAGATCGCTGAAAAAGACGATTGAAATAAAATAATAGAAAAGAGCTGAAAGTTATAAACTTTCAGCTCTTTTTGTTTTTGAATAACCATTGTTTTATATCAGGTTGTTTGAAAAGATACCTATATGTCTTTTTTTTAGGGCGATTTGTCGAATAAATTTTTTAGTAACGAGAATCTAACGTATCTTTGGTATAACAAAATAACATTTAACGGGTATGAGAACAATTTATCTTCTATTATTTCCCTTGTGTTTGTTTTTTATAGTATCCTGTGCTGAAGACGAAGTAGATCCTAACTTCTCAATAGAGAATGTCGGAGATGTCGTGATGGGTTTGGCTAAAGGTTCGCAGGTAACAATCAGTTTTACGAGTACCCGTGAATGGAAAGCGAGTACGGCTGCCGATTGGTTTACAATCGCTCCGGCTTCGGGGGAAGCGGGGACATGCGACATTGCGCTTACAGCTACCAGTGAGAATGTAACAGGAAGTGTACGTACAGCGATGCTTACATTGACTTCCGGGATGTTGACGCAAGACATAACCATAGAGCAGGAGGTGGCAGAATTCGTCAATCTGGAGCAGAATACATATAATGTTCCCGCTGAAGGTGGAGAACTGGATATTAAATTTTCTACGAATATAGCTGAAGATGAATTATTGATTTATGGTTCTTTGGGTACTGGCACTTGGCTAACGCAGGAAGCAAAAACTCGTACATCATCTTCCTACATGCTTAACCTGACTGTACTGCCTAATACTGATGGCGTTTCACGTATCGCTTATATCTACTTTGTGAGAGTGACAGATATGGAATCTATGGTAGTGGAGATGGTTACTATTATACAAAGAGGTAATGTTACAAATGAATATACTGATTATTCGTCAGATAAAAAAGTACGTATTCTGCAGACTGCAAAGCTGGGAAAAGGTCTTCCTATTGTGCTTATGGGCGATGGATTTATAGATACTGAAATTAACGATGGAACTTATGACGTCGTTATGGACAAAGCTTTTGAGAATCTCTTTACGGAAGAACCTATCAAGTCACTTCGAGATTATTTTAATGTATATGCAGTAACTGCGGTTTCGAAACACAATCTTTTTGGTATAGGATATGAAACAGCGCTTGGTTGTGAACTGGCGGGTGGAAACAGTACGGGGATTTCCGGTGAAGATAATGCTGTACAACGTTATGTACAATGCGTGGATAATATAGATATGAAACATTGGCTGTTGTAATTCTAAATTCTCCTGCGTATGCAGGAACTACTTATTTTGGTTATACTAATCAGACGAAAGTGGTTGAGTTTGCTATTGCTTATTGTCCGGTGATATATGATTTGCAAAGTGAAAGTTTCAGGCAGGTACTTGTACACGAGGCTGTTGGACATGGCTTTGCCAAATTGGAAGATGAGTATGCTTATCAGGAAAATGGGACTATTTCTTCTAAAGAAATAAAAAATGTTCAGTATCTGCAGACATTAGGATGGGCGCAGAATGTTGATTTTACATCCGATCCATCTCAGGTGCTTTGGTCGGCTTTCTTGAGTGATAATCGGTATGCGTCAGAAAAACTGGGAGTATTTGAAGGTGCATGTACTTATATAAAAGGTGCGTATCGTCCTTCAGAAGAGAGTATGATGAATAGTAATACCGAGGGATTTAATGCTCCTTCCCGTAAAGCGATATATAATAAAATAATGGAAAGAAGTTTGGGGAAACAAATGGCTTATGAGGAGTTTGCCGCATTTGATTTGCAGAATAAATCACAAACGCGCAGTGCTAAATCAACTGTAAGACCAGGTAAGCCATTCACGCGTCCTCACTTTGTAAATAGAATGTTAGATAGGTAAAGCAGATATATTCCATTCTGGCTTAGATACAAATTACGTTAAGTAGAGTATTTTTCTAATCTTTTCCCGGTTGCCCACAATCCAAACGAGATCTCCTAATTGGAAAGTTGCGTCTTTATCCAGGGTAATCAGTTCGTCATTTCGTTCAATAGCTACAACAATACTGTCATGCTTTTCTCCCAAATGAGACTGAGCGATGGTTTGGTTTAAAAAGCGGAATTCTTCGTCTACCGTGAAAGAGTGGAGAGTTATCTTTTTATCCACTGCATCCGTATCTGATGTGCTTTTTACATCTTCTATTCTATTTCTGAATCCCTGCAATTGTGTATCTGTACCAACTACAGTCAATTTATCCTGTGGATAGATGTGTTCAGAGCTTTTGGGTATATATATGTTCAAATCACCACGTGTGATTGCGACCACATTCACTCCAAAGTTTTGCCTGAATGAAAGTTCTCCTAAAGACTTGCCGATGTAATCGGAATAGGGCGATACAACGACAGATGTCAAATCGAGGTCTTTGTCATTGAACTCGCTATTGAAACTTGTTTTTAGCGGGTGCCGTTTTTTAGCAACCTCTTCCCGTCGGTTGAGATTGGCCAAGAATCTCGTTTCCAACCGTGAATATTGTGTGAGGTCTTCCTTAAGAATAAGAATCAGTGCCACTACAGCTATGGCGATAATCACACTTATTCCCCAGTTCAACTTGAAATAGCTGATAACTACGCTAGTGATAAAGAAAAGAGCAACAGATACCCGGCCTAAAACGAGAGAAACCAGTCGTCCGTGATTGTAATTCTCATCTCTCCATAGCTTCAGGAATAATTCGGAAGAGTTGTATTTGTTGGAGATGAGTGCCCACAAAAAAGGAGTCATAAGCAAAAGAGTGCCCAGACACATCACCAGATTAATCCATATGGTAACAGGAGTAAACATTTCACTGATGGCAGGATAAATAATTTGTATAGACAGCAGCCAGATAGCAGTGAGCAGTACGCTATAAATAATAACCCTGCCAATCATGTTTTTTAGTAATTTCTTCCAGTCGCTATCGTGGTTCATGGTCTTCTTGCCGGAAGCATAACGATCTAACGTCTCCTGTACTTTAGTAGGCAATATTTTGTAAAGCCATTCGGCAAAAGGATTGGCCAAACGGATAAAATAAGGAGTCGTGAAAGTGGTGATAACAGACACAGCCACAATGATCGGTGAAATAAACGGATCGAGCACTTTGAGCGAAACACCCAGTCCGGCGATGATGAAAGCAAACTCTCCGATTTGTGCCAGACTGAATCCGGATTTGATAGAAGTGTTCAGTGGTTCTCCGGATAAGAGTACGCCAAATGAAGAGAAAATGGCTTTGCCGATAATGGTAACCAGAGTAATGATGATAACAGGCCAGGCATATTCTACCAATACGGCCGGATTCACCAGCATACCGACCGATACGAAAAAAATAGCTCCGAAGAGGTCTTTTACCGGTTGTATGATATGTTCGATGTGCTCGGCTTCGATGGTTTCGGCAAGGATAGATCCCATGATAAATGCACCTAACGCTGTTGAAAAGCCTGTATAGGTGGCCAATACCACCATTCCCAGACAAAGACCAATCGAAACAATCAAAAGAGTCTCATTATTCATCAGCTTCTTTGCTTTTTTAAGAAAAGCCGGAATAACAAAGATACCGATGAGAAACCACAGGATTAAAAAGAAAACGACTTTGAGAACACTAATCAATAAATCTTCACCCACAAAGTCCTGACTTACCGCCATTGTAGAAAGAAGCACCATCATTAAAATGGCAATCAGGTCTTCTACTACCAGAGTACCGAATACGATGCCCGTAAAACGTTGGTTGCGTAACCCCAAATCATCAAAGGCCTTGATGATAATTGTGGTAGACGACATAGACAACATTCCTCCAAGAAAGATGGAATTCATCGTGCCCCATCCTAATAATTGTCCTACCAGAAAACCTATGAGCAACATACTGACGACTTCGGTGGTGGCCGTAATAAAAGCTGTGGAACCTACATTCATGAGCTTTTTAAAACTAAACTCCAGTCCAAGTGCGAAGAGCAGGAATATAACACCTATTTCCGCCCATATATTGATGTTTTCGATATCTCCCACTGTGGGGAAAATATTTATATAAGGCCCTGCTAGTAATCCGGCAATGATGTAACCTAAGACTAAAGGTTGTTTCATCCATTTGAACAGCAAGGTTATTACACTGGCCGATATTAATATTAGCGCAAGGTCGGCAATCAAAGTTGGCAAATGTGACATTTAGTGATGGATTTATTCATTTTTATATTCCTGATAGTTAGACAGAAAAGAACCAAGGGACATGGATGTTCAGCTCTTTTCTTTTGCGAGAGTGTCGGCTGTCAATTATTCATTATATTGTTTTCCTCTACAAAAAGAGGGAAACAATATAATAGATAGCTGCTGCCAAGAGTCCACTGACCGGAATTGTAAGAATCCAGGCAGTCATGAGGCTTTTTGTTATTCCCCAGCGAACGGCAGAGAGGCGTTTGGTCGCACCTACTCCGATGATTGCACCTGTGATAGTATGTGTTGTACTAACGGGGATTTTCAGCATTTCCGTGATATAGAGAGTGAAAGCACCGGCTGTTTCGGCAATCACTCCTTCCAATGGAGTTACTTTGGTGATTTTGGTTCCCATTGTCTTTACTATTTTCCAACCTCCGGACATGGTGCCGAGTGAGATGGCGGTGAAACACGAAAAAGCAACCCAGTCGGGAAGGTCATTGATGCTGTTGATACCCATACCCAATCCCATAGAATGGGCGGCTATCATGGCAGCGGCAATGATACCCATTACTTTTTGTGAGTCATTCAAACCATGTCCGACGCTGAAGAGAGCGGAAGAAACGAGCTGCAACCTTTTAAACCAAACTTCAGCTGTATGAGGATGTGCACGCCGGCAGATGTAAAGAACAAACAGAGTGAAACCGAAAGCAATCACCATTCCGATAAAAGGAGCCAGAAAAATGAAAGCTGCAATTTTAAGAATGATATTAAGTTGAATTGCTTCAAATCCGTTTGCCATAATGGCAGCTCCTGCAAATCCTCCGATAAGCGTATGTGACGATGAAGACGGGATACCTTTCCACCACGTTACCAGGTTCCAGGTGATGGCTGCTATGACTCCTGCCAATATAATAGGTAAAGTGATGTATTGTTCTACCACCGTCTTGGATACTGTATTGGCAATACCGAATCCGCCTATGATATATTTGGCAATGAAAAAAGCAACGAAATTGAAGAAAGCAGCCCATAATACGGCTTGAAAGGGAGTAAGCACCCTGGTAGATACGATTGTAGCTATTGAGTTTGCTGCATCGTGAAAGCCGTTGATATAATCAAATATCAGAGCCAGAATAATGATAGTCACTAATAATTCCATGTGTTCCGGCTTGCTTTATGCGTACTTTACAATCAGGTTTTTCAGAATCTTGCCTACGTGTTCTGCGGCATCGGTCGTTTTCTCCAGTTCATGCATGATTTCTTTAATTTTGATAAGTTCAATGCAATCCTTTTCTTCTTCAAATAGCTTGGTGATAAAGAATTCATATACGTCATCTGCCTGATTTTCGATTTCATGTAATCTTGAGCAATATTCCCGGAGAAGAATCGGTTTCTTACGGAATGTTTCAAGTTCGTCCATGGCTTTACAGATGTAGGTCGCTTCTTCCTGAATCAAACGGCTCAATTCTTTGCCATTTTCCGAGATAGGATGGGGATTGTAAATAGAGATCCGTTTGGCACAACTATTTATTCCGTCGATGACATCATCCATGCAGGAAGCTAAGTCATGAATATCTTCACGGTCGAAAGGAGTGATGAATGTAGTGCCCAATTCATCAAAAATCCGATGCGTCAGTTTGTCCCCTTCACGTTCCAGCTCTTTGATTTTCTTGTAGTAGTCTGCACGTTCTGTTGGTGAGTCATGTTGCAAGCTTTCTGTTAAAACAACGGATGCTTCACAAAGCACTTCTGAAAGTTGTTTCAGCAATGGGAAAAATTTGGGCTCCTTTGGAGTAAACCGGCTAAAAAAAGAATTTTTCATAAGTGTAAAAACTTTAAATTGTTTTTTCTTCTCTATTTATATTAGTAACAAATGAATACAGATTATAGTTTGGTGTTTTAAGATTTTAGTTTGGCTCGTACTACCTCTATGATTGCAGGCAATATAGAGATGAATATGATGGCAACAATCAGCAGTTTCAAGTTCTCCTGTACAAACGGAAGGTCTCCGAAGAAATAACCGGTGTAGCAGAAGATGCCAACCCAAGCCGCACCGCCCGCTAAATTATACATCATAAAATAGTAATAATTCATCTTTCCCATTCCTGCCACGAAGGGAGCAAACGTGCGAACTATCGGGACGAATCTGGCCAGAATAATTGTTTTCCCACCATATTTCTTATAAAACTCGTGTGTCCTCTCCAGATGGCTTTGTTTGAATATTCTGGAATTGGGATTATTGGAAAGCTTTCGACCGAAGAAATGTCCGATCATGTAATTGCAGGAATCGCCTAATACGGCAGCGGCAAATAAAATGATAACGAGTATATGTACACTGATAGGCATGTCAGGTAAGGCAGAAATGGCTCCGGCTACGAAGAGCAGAGAATCACCGGGAAGAAAAGGAGTGACCACTAATCCGGTTTCACAGAAGATTATAAAAAACAAAATGGCGTACGTCCAAGCATGATAATCATGTACAATCATAACCATATATTGATCGATATGAAGTATAAAATCCAATAAAAAGTCCATTTTATATACTTTGGTTGTTATGGTAAAAAAAGAATGTTATTGGCTTCCGGACCATAGTGAATACTCTTTTCACTTTAAATGGCGGAAGCAAACAGAAAGTGTGGCATAAAAGACTGGAATAATCTTATGCCGGAAAAAATATAAAATAGCTAAATGAGTATGTGACCTAATGAATAGATATGATATCTATCAGAATATTTAAAAAGATTGGTATAATATGAAAAACCTGTCCATTGGTTTTGAGGAAGCTGAATCTTCAGAGAGCTTAGTATACGGATAGTGGCAGAAGGAATATTGAATCGTAGTATCTTTAAAGGAGAGAGGTGGCGGAAGGAGAATGGATTTAAAACGCCATTATCGTTATTGTAATCTTGTTTTCCAGCGTATTCTTTTGTTTTGACTAGTTTCTGTTCTTTATCCAGCTGTATGATGCTGGTTTTGGAGGTGTATGAGTTGGTATAGGTTTGTGTACTGGTACTACCGGCTTCTAACCGGTATGCCTCTTGTGCTTCATCGGAAATCAGATGGAATCCCCAACTCAGAAATACGCCTAATAGTATACAGAATATGTACTTCATCATAACGGCCGTAAAGGTAGAAACTATTTTTATATGAAATACATATTCACAAGCATAATTAACAATTATAATTGTAGCTCTATCGGGAGGGATTCATTATAGTTATGTTAACTTCTGTTGTTTACAGTGAATACAGTAGTCGTAATGCGCAGTTCGCAGTTTTCCGCACTTGGGGCAGGTGTATTTATGATTTTGCCATATTAAGAAGTTTTCTTCTCCCTGTTCTTTTATGAATGTAAGATCATTAATTTGCCGGGAAAATTACTATTAATTTCCGGATATAATATTGGAATCTGATTTCTTTTCCTTTTTTTGTAAAAGCTGTAGGGTATTTCCGGTTTGAACGCTCTTATAAATAGAAACGCAATTTATTTACCTATAAAAAGCATCAGTATGAAGAATGTAGAAAAACACTTGGTTGGATGGCTATCAGTTTGTTTGCTGCTTTGTAGCTATCTTGTGTGGGCGCAAGGAGATGCCGGAGATTATCTTACGATCGTTGGTCTGGTGAAAGACAAGCAAAATAAAAAAGCTCTTTCGAACCTAAAGTTGTTCCTTTGCAGGAAGTAGTGATTCGTCGAAGTGAACCAAAGAAACTTTTGTAGGAGATGATTGAACGACGGGAACAGAACTATTCGCATGCTCCCGTGTATCTGACTACCTTTTATCGTGAAGGAGTTCAGTTGAAAAACAAATTTCAAAACTTGTCAGAAGCAGTGTTTAAGGTTTATAAGACATCCTCACATTCAGTTGTGCCGGATCAAGTGAAGCTATTGAAAATGAGTCGGCTAAGTAATGTGGAAGCGAAAGATAGCTTGCTTGTAAAAGTAAAGTCGGGTATTCAGGTCTGTATCCAGATGGATATTATAAAAGATTTCAAAGTGAAACAGGCCAAAATGCTGTTTGGCAGTCGTGATCTTCATATCTGGTTTGAGATGATTACTTGCAAAGTGGAAACTGGACAGGTAGTCGCGTTTCCCCGTACGGAAAGATTGCCTACCCGTACAATCTTCTCCGATACATCTTTCAATATGATGAGAACTTTTGGAAAGACTTTAATGTGATCCCATTGGAAGAAGAAATCAGCAAACTAATAGAAAAAATCTCTTTGAAGATAGAAGAAATAGGAGATTGATTTATTTTGCCATTCAACAGGATTGCTGTACCTTTGTACCCGGTTTAAAAGATTGTATGTTATGGAATTACCGAAAGATCCGATGATGTTGTTCAGTGTCATCAATATGAAGTTACGCGATTGTTATTCTTCACTTGACGAACTTTGTGAAGATATGAATGTGAACAAGGATGAATTAGTGAATCAGTTGAAAGCCGCAGGTTTTGAATATAGTGCGGAACACAATAAGTTCTGGTAATCATCTGTTTTACTTGTCTTAAAAATATAAGAGATTCCTCTATAGATTTATTGTCTATAGAGGAATCTCTTAATATTAGGTATTGTGTGAAAGCTACTTAGTAGCTACGTCTATTGCCCAATAAGCATTGGCATTAGTGGAGCCAACACCTTGTCCGTTTCGTGCGCCAAACATCTGTATACGTAGCAATCTGGCTTTTACATTCTTTGGGAATATGAATGTTTCATAATCAGATTTATTACTGCCTACTCCCGGCATAACTTGCATTCCCATTATATGTCCACGACCTAAATTGTCGGGTTGCCATGATGGGTTTTGGACTTTTTTCCAAGTATAGCCATCATTAGAAATCTCAAAATCAAAATAATATTGTCTTCTGATTTGCGTATTTCTGCCATAGCCGAGCGATACCTTTTCTATTTCCACAGGGGTGTCTCCTAAATAAAATTGTACGTATGGAGAACCTGATTGACTCCATAAAGTTTTGGGATTGCCATCTGTCAGTTTTTCCAATTGCTTGCTGCTTCCATTGGATGAGATTTTTTCTTTCGATACAAATCCATAAACTATCGTATAGACACTTGTTATCTTTCCATTTTTCGTAACAGTGAAAGTCATACCTCTACTATTTTCGTCTTTTTCTATACTGGTTCCCTTTTCTCCTTTGGCAGTCACTTGAGGTAATGTCTTGTAATCTAAAGCGATAGGAATAGTATAATTCAACACTTCTTTTTTGAAGTTTTCTAATTTTACTCCGTTGATGTTGATCTCACTTAAATAAGCAAACATATCGTTGAAACTGCCAGACTCATCTTTATAGGCCGGAATGTTCGATGAGTTTGTATTGTCTACAGCTTGTTGTCCCATTCTGTCCTTGAGCTGTTGTAGGTATAGGCTGGCCGGATTCATCTTTTTACCAACGCTGTATTCATATGCCTTAAAGTTTGGCACGTTTCCCGGATCTACTTCCGCCATGATAAACGGTAGGCGATCGTTTGCATCTGATTGTCCGAATAAATAGTTGGCTGCCAGCTGATTTTGGCTGATGATGAACTTACCTTCATTGTTATACAAGGTATAGTTTGCTCCCGACCAGCCATGAGCCGTTCCGTTATTCCAGCGGTTTTGCACATAGATACGTCCTTTGATATTATCGAACAATCCACCGGTTGACCATCGGAGATGTGGTTCGTTGGCATCGAATTGGTAATCACTCCGATCATTATAAAATACGTTTGGTCCCATCACTTGTCCCATGATAATAAAACCGTGGCGAGTATATCGGGCATAGTTGCGCTGATTTAGAACGAGTGACCCACCGGAGTTCGTAAAACTATATCGGCGCTCTCCACCCGTGCCACTGACAGGTTCAAGGCAATTGACATCTTGTACGGTTACCCATCTGGCTCCATCTGATATATTAACTGCTACGTCAATATGGTAATTAGTGATTCTTCTTACCCATATATTTTCAGCATTACCGATACGCACGGCTACTTGTGCGTGATATTCATCATCATACGATTTGTAATTTATTCCAAAGGCGGAGTTTTCTGCGGTAGTTGATTTATCAAAGCGGGAAAGAATTTGAATATTTTCAATGCCGACATTTTGTACTCTGTTGTCGGATGTAAAACGGGTAACAGTCGATACGCCATATTTCATATCCAATGGATCAACAATAGGTTCTACCAATGTAATTGTATTAGTTTGAGAATTGATAGATTTAATGGTACGTTCCTGATAAACATCCATATAAGAGTTCTCTAATTTTCCATTCACTGCCCATTGATTGGCGGAAGGTACGGATGGTGCGTCTGTAATGACATCCATTTTTAAATCTTGTGCCCATGAAGCATTAATAATTCGGTTAATACGTATATTATCTCCAGCTTTTAATCCTTCGACTGTTTGCAGCCTGATAGTACGTGTACCGGCAGGAACATATTGATCTGCTATTTCTATTGTCTTTTCAGTGTTGATATTTCCACCGGCAAAATTGAATACGGCAACATTTTTATTGTATGAGTCGGCTACCCATGTGGCTACTACTTTGGTAACATTCTTTTCTGCTTTTTCTGATTGTTCATAATCAAACCAGTTATTTGGACCAAGTGGTTTGGAATGTTGTTTTATATTTTCGTGTCCGTCACCTTCTCCTTTAATAACAATTCCGCTTTTATCAATTTTGATTGATTGGCTGACACGGAATGTTCCTGCTTTTAGTAAAATAGCTCCTCTAAATCCATTTTCGTCTGGCTGGAGGCGTCCCAACATATTAATAGCATTTTGAATACGTTCCGTATCATCTGCATTCTGATCAGCGGAAGGTTCCAAGATGACACGAACAGGGACGTTCGGAATTTCCACGCCACCACCTTTGTAACCTACATTGGAGTAATCTATCACTGTATTTCCTTTGTAATCCGGTATATAGACAAGCCGACCTTCCTGCATATAGATAGCAGGGTAAGGGCTCTCATAGGTATACGAGGAAATATCTTCTTTTATGGAAGTAAAGTAATAGGAGTCATAAATGGTTTTATCGCTGGTTATGGCAAATTCCATATGATATGTTCCCAATGCATCAGCTAACCTGTCAATGTCAATTTTGTAAGTATCTCCTTTCTTTATATGAATCGGTTTTAAAGCATATATTACTTTACCGTCAGGAGCCATCAGATTTCCTGTCACAGAAATATCCTTTTGCGCTATAATATGATAAGATGGTACATGAGTCCCTTGTTGAATAACTGCCGGTCGTCCCACCATTATATTCATTTTGTCATAATCGGGTTTTATTCTGGCTGCATCAAAAGTGGGATAAGATGGTTGCGGGAGTGCGCCATCAACTAATTGTTTTTGGAACACAAATAGATTGTAAATCTCAATAAAACGATTGGCCAGTTTACCACTTACCATCACATACCTTGCTTTTATTACTTCAGGGAATGAGTGAATGAAAACCTTGTTTCCATTGGCATCAGGCAGTTCATCTACATTTTGCGAATGTATGATTGTCCATCCTTTAGGAGCACTGTATCCGTTCAACCCATCAGAACCGCTGTCCTTAGCATTAGAAAGTTTATTCCATTTATTTAAGTCATTTGTGTAGGCAATCTGATAAACTCCATCTACTAATCGTTTCTTTAGATTAGCAACAGAAGTTCCCCAGGCCACTCCGATGGAATGAATATCTTTTTCTTCTCCCAAGTCTAAGGCTAGCCAGAAAGTCTCTTTTCCTTCACTGTTTGCTTGAGAGCCATCTACTTGATAACCACTTCCTGATGTTCCTGTAGAGTTGCCGTCAAAAGCTTTTTCGACTGTACAATTCTTGCGGTAAGTACTGACCTTAATCTTTTGTGGATCAGGATTAAGAGCAAGATTAATCAGTTCGTATCTTTTGACATTGATGGAATAAGTTTCTTTTGTTTTACCATTACTTATGATTAACAGATCTTTATTCTGTATCTCTTCTATATCCGTTCTGGGAACTCCATTCGAATCTGTTACTCTCATAGATAGCCCTTGAGGGATATTGATTTGCTCATTCAGTTGATAAGGGCTGGTATTCGTTAATAGAGTCAGAGTCTTTGTCTTCTCATTGAATTCCAGAATATTAGGATGCAAGGACTTTAAAACAAAAGACAAACCACCCTCACTTTGGAGGTTGGCTTGTATCATTGTTGTTTCGGGAGGAGCCATTTTTACACCAAGTGGCTTTCCTTTACTTATTTCTTTGAAAGATTTGGTATCTTCCATTACTTGCTTTAACTTCTTGATAAATTCAATCGTCTCTTCGTAAGGAGGGGTCTTTAAGGAAGTTGGGGAACCAGAGTCTTTACTGATCCATAACAACTCTATAGGAATGTATCCTCTATATGGACTTTTACGAATATCTCTAATCAAGCGGTTTAAGTCCATTAGCTCTTGTGTTTCTGCTCCTGCCGGTTTTTTCTTTATCTGAAAATTGTTGGAGTAAGGCAGTACAAGGGCAATATCCCTGTACCAATCGTACTTGGTAGCATCGGTATTCAGAAAATCACGATAGAATCCTGTATCATTTACAATACCGACATTGTCACAATCAACCCATTTTAATAATTGTATTACTTGGTTGGCGGTGGCAAGCATATCGCCATGATTTTGTACTCCGATGCGTACGTCCGGATAATTCTTTTGGGCATACATGGCAACCTCACGGATATGTGGGGCTATTCGTTCCCTTGCAATTTTCTCCCATCCTTCACGACGAATATCTGCAGGAGGCGGACCTGCGAAAATGCGTAGTACGGGAGCTCCCATTTCGTGAGCGATTTTAATCCAGTATTTAATTCTTTCAACATCCATTTTTCGGCGTGCCTCATTAGGATCGGCAAAGTTGTTTTGAATGCCTGTACCACTAATGGCTATGTTCAATTCTGAACAGAGCTTCTTAATGTTCTTTGCATATTTGATTATTTCAGAGTCCGGTCGGGTAGGCATTGCTGTATTGCTATACCCCGGAATATAGTAACAGGTGACATCTACCGCATCAAAACCAACCTTTGCTGCCCATTTAATAGCATCCAGTGTACTTAATTGCGGAGCCACTGTGGAGTTGTTTATCCAAGCGTTGATATTTGTATTGAATGTATACATGTTCAAGCTTAGTTTATAATCTCCCGAGTAATAATCTCCCGAGTAATCTTTATCTGTACGGTCAAAATGTGGCAGAAGTTGATCGCGCAATGGGTCGTAAGCCGAATCATTGTATTCAGCTGCCTGTTGAATGGCAGGTAATTTATCTCCATTATCGGCAACGAAGTTGAAAGCACTCCAGTCTACAGACCCACAGTTTTCCACTTTCATGAATTCGTCATATACTTTGCGACTAGGTATATGAATGACCATTTTAGTTACTCGCTCGAACCATAGTCCTTCTTTTCCTTCGGGCCTTTTTAAAGCTGGAGGAGCATTGAGATATAGTTCTGATAAATTAGTACAGTAATAGAACATTCGTGGATCAGCATGTTTCAGTTTAGGGAGTCTTGCAATTCTTAGCTGACTATTGTTTGAGCCTTTTGGCTGTGCGAATGCTTGTACACCGGTCTTTTCTACATTTGGGAAATTAATAGTTTCAAGTTTTTCACAACCACTGAAAGCTTTAAGTCCTATTTCTTTTGCTTGGGTTGCCTTTACTTTTTTTAGATTGGGCATCCCGTCAAAAGCTCCTTTGGGGATAATACCATTAGTAAAATTGGCTGTTCCTTCAATAGTTAGCTCTTCCAGCCCAGTTAAACTTTTCTTTATGAACTTGCAATCATCCGGAGTTAATTCTCCGGCTTGGATAATTAATGTCCTTAGTTGGCTGTAATTGTTTCCAAATTTAGCGTCTATTTTGGATTGCAATTTTCCACCCGACAAAGATTTGTCAGTAAGAACTAATTTGTCTGATGAGGACTTTATAGTTTCAGTTATAAAGTCCGGAATACTAAATGTCTTGTTAACATAAGCAGCTGACAATGCAACCGCGAATAACAATGCAAATGCAGAGCCGATTATTTTTTTCTTCATTATGTTGTGAAATTAGTTATTTATTTCTGAAATGCTAGCGTCTTTACTCTTCATAGCCGATTAAATAAAATTCAGCCATTTCTATTGTTGAACTGCTTTGTTTGTTCCAGTCTGTTATTTCAACTTTTATATATCGGTAGGTATGAGCTGTGCTTCCTTTTAAATCTATTTCTCCGGAATCAGAACCAGCTGTTTCTGAGTTGGGTATTGGAACATTCTCTTTAATCATTTCCCAAGCTCCACTGTCAGAGTTTTTTCCATATATTGTAACAGCTTTAACACATGCTCGTGAATTTCTACCTTCAGGTTGGATAACTTTGAATGAAAGAAATTCATTATTGTTATTTCTATCAATTACAAAATATGAATTATTGGTGTCATCCTCCGGTCTGTTTTTTCCTCCTGGTTTATCGAATTTTATTGTTGATGCTTTATCCTCATCAATTACTCTAGCCCTCACAATTTCTGCGGTTTCGTCCCCTGATAGAGTCAAGTATTCATCAGATTCTGTTACTATCCAATTTTCTCTATTTAGTATTACAGGTACTTTGATCGGAATGTCTTTGACTTCAAGTGCTGCGGATATTTTGATAATCGGATTCTCCGAGCTTGTAATCGTGATTGTCGCTGTTCCTGGCGCAAGTGCTTTAATGATACCAAATTCATCAATTTCTGCAACCTCTTCTTTATCTATTGAATAGGTAACATTGGGGTTTGTTGCATCTTCGGGGGTAATAATCACGTGCTCTGATAAATTGAATGTTTGTCCGGGGCTCTCAATGATAATACCATCCTTTATGTCTTCAGAAAGAGTGATGTTTTCTACTGAAACTTTTCCTGCTACTACATTTACAGTAAATGCAAACCCTAATTTGGAATTATGTGAAGGAATCACATTGATTGTTGTTTCACCTACTTTAATGGCAGTGATGACGCCTTCTTCGCTGACTGTTGCTATAGCCTCGTTTGATGATTTGTATTGGAAGGTGTATTCTTCTTTGTCTATAGCATCCTCAGGGTATAAGTTCAGTCGAATTGTGAAACTGGCATTTCGTTCGAGGTTGAGAGTGCTTCCTTGTATGTCATCAGCTTTAATCCATATTACTTTATCATCTTCTTTAGAAGAATCCGCAGGATCTTCATTACAACTGATTAAAGTTGCAATGCAAACAAAAAATAGAAAATTTAATAAATAAGTTGTCTTCCTCATGGCTATAACTCTTATAATGATTATAATACCAAAAGGCTTAATGAATGGTTTTTATAATAGGAGTAATGCAACAACACTGCGACTGTGTATTACTGTGTATTATATTCAGGCACTGCAAAGATATAGATAAATATTTAAAAGCCAAATCTTTCGTCTCTTTTTTTATTTCTCCTTATTTTTTTTATATCTTGCATACTTTAAATTAATTATTGGTGCCTTATGTGTTGCTATATTTGTTGTTTGTTGTGTTCGTGCACATTTTTTGTTTAAAGAAAAATATATTCGTTTATTTGATTGATATATAGTGTATTGTGCTCTTTGTTTCTGCGTTTTAATTAATCTGATGAAAAAAAATAATAGCAAAAATATACTTGGTTTCAAATAAAATCATATATTTGCAACACAAATACACAACTTTTGCTTTTGTTTGTGTGTGTTCGTGCACACTATTCAGGCGTAATCAAGAGATTGTAACTTAAAAATGCAGCCAGAGGGCTTAATGATGGTTAGTGATTCGAAGGTGAGAGTTTGGGGTTTGTATAGGAAATAAATATTTTATTAAAACATTAAGAATCTTTATTTAATGGAAAACAGGCTAATACACTTATGGAAAACAGATTGTCTGCTGATTCGATTGCTGTGTGTGGTAATTTTAATATCATGGGCAAATGTGGAGGCTGGTGCTCAACAGAAAAAGGTGGAGCGGGCTATAAAGGGGGTTGTTTTGGATAGTGACACGAATGAACCTCTGATCGGAGTGAATATAACATTCAAGGAAATAAAGACTGGAACTATAACGGATGTTGATGGGAATTTTTCTTTGCCTATAGATAAGCAGAGAAAAGTATATAATCTCGTCTTTTCTTACATTGGATATCAAACAAAGGAGATAGCTTGTGCGGGAAATGAACCATTGATTATAAAACTGTCGCAGCAGGCTCAGGCGTTGGAGCAGGTGGTTGTGGTTGGTTACGGTGTTCAGAAAAAAAGTGATGTAACGGGGTCGGTAGCTACGGTTTCTAAAGATCGTATTGAAAATACTATAACTACGGATATCTCCCAGTTGTTACAAGGTGCGGTTCCTGGATTGAATGTAATGTCGCAGGCTGCAGGAGCGGATCCAAGCAGTGGGACTGTTATGTTGGTTCGTGGTCGAAATTCTATTAGTGCTAATAATGAGCCGTTAATAATATTGGATGGAGCACCTTATTACGGAAGTCTTTCTGAAATTGGGACTAATGAAATAGAGAGCATTAATGTGTTGAAAGATGCTTCTTCGGCTGCTATATATGGTGCACGTGCGGCGGCGGGAGTTATTTTGATTGAAACAAAGAAGGGGGTTAAGGGAAAAATTAAAGTTTCCTTTGATGGCTTTTATGGAATACAGAAGGTTGCCAATTATCCGGATTTGATGAATGGTGAACAATATCTGAATTATAAGAATGGATGGACGAATGATGATGCTAATGATGAAGATGCTGCGTTGACTGATTTTGAAAAGGCAGTTTATCAGAGCGGTTCTTATAAGGATTGGTCGTGGAAAGATTTGATTGTAAAAACAGGTCATACCAAGAATTTTAAATTGGGGGTTTCCGGTGGTGGAGATTATACACGTTTTAATTTTAATGCTTCCTATTTGGGTACGGACGGTATTGTGATAAATGATGAATATAAACGGTTGAATACCAGACTGAATGTCACGACGGATATTAACAAATGGATTCGTATGGGGAATAGTGTTGGTTGGACTTATATTGACAGGAGTGGCGCTAAACCGCCTTTTGTGGATGTGTTTAATAAATCTCCGCTTGCAAAACCATTCAATGATGATGGAACAGTTAATATAAATCCAACAGGTGAGGATACTAAAATCAATCCTTTGGAATGTTATTTATATGATGATTTGAATGTAAATTATGCTCTCACAGCTACTAACTATCTGGAGATTAAGATTCCGGGTGTGAAGGGACTTTTGTATAAATTGAATACGAATGTTCAATATGGCGCTGGAAAACAATATTGGTATCGGGGTTCTAATACAAAGAAGAGTGGTGCTTTTGGTGGAGAGGGAGAAATGGCTAATACCATGAAGTATTCTTATCTGGTAGAAAATATTGTGAGTTATCAACATACGTTTGCTCAAAAACACGAATTGTTTTTAACGGGGCTTTTTAGCTTTGAGGAAAGTCATAAAGAAGGGACGACAATTATGGCTAAGGGGTTTAGTGGAGATGATCGTTCTTATTATGGTATTCATGATGCTCAAGAGGTTAAGGTAGAACCGTTTGTGAACGATAAAACCCGTTTACATTCATATATGGCTCGTGTTAACTATGCGTATGATAGTCGTTATTTGTTTACGGCTACTGTAAGACGCGATGCGTCTTCTGCATTGGGGCAATATAAACATTGGGGTACATTTCCTTCTATGGCTTTGGGATGGAATATTCATAATGAGAAATTTTATGCTCCCATAAAAGAGGTTATGAGTACTTTAAAACTTCGGTTGTCGGTTGGTAAGAATGGGCAGAGCGGGTTGTCGCCTTACTCTACTCTCCCTATTATGTCAGATAATGGATATACGAATGGAAGTTCTCCTCTTCCCGGTTATATTCCCGGCACTATTGGTTCTCCTAATTTGGGTTGGGAAGTCATGACTTCCTATAATGTAGGGTTGGATTTTGGTTTTTTGCGTTCCAGAATTACCGGTGAATTTAATCTTTATAAAAATATGAATAAGGATTTGCTTCTGAAGCGTACGATATCTTCTGTACATGGTATTAGTGAAGTTATGCAGAATATCGGTAGAACGGAAAATCGCGGAGTGGAGTTGTCTTTAAGTTCGAATAATATTACGTTGAAAAATTTCTCTTGGCATACAGGGCTTAGCTTGGCATGGAATGATAATAAAATAAAAGAGCTGTATGGAGATGGCTTATCGGATATTACCAATAAATGGTTTATAGGGCATCCTGTATTAAGTAATTTTGATTACAAAATTATTGGAACGTGGCAGTTGGGTGAAGAGGAAGAAGCAGCTAAATATGGTGCTAAACCTGGTTATGCGAAGTATGAAGATCTTAATAAGAATGGTGAGATAGATCCGGATGACCGGCAAATTTTGGGTTCTTCTGAGCCGGACTTTACTTGGAGCTTGTCAAATACACTGAAATACAAAGATTTCTCTTTGTTTGTATTGTTGTATGGAGTTTCAGGGTCAACTAAAGCTAATCCGTTTAAAGATAAGACCTATTTGATTAATCATAATTTTTGGACTGTGGATAATCCTACCAATGAATATTGGAGTACAGAGAAAAATGCAAATAAGTATATTGCAAATAAATCTATAAGTCCGAGTAGTTATGAGAGTGCAGATTTTATGAGGATTAAGGATGTGACACTGACTTATACGCTTCCAACACGTATTGTGACTAAAATGGGCTTGAGTAAATTAGCGGTCTATTTTACTGGAAAGAATCTGTTAACGGTGACGGGATGGGAAGGTATGGATCCGGAATTTGATACTCAACGTGCAATTCCGGTTAGTCGTGAGTATTCATTTGGTATTAATCTGGCATTTTAAATACTGGCAATATGAAAAAAGGAAAATATACCCTGTTTTGGGGAATGATTGTTGTATTGGGGTTTTCTTCTTGTCAAAATGATCTTTTGAATGAAGAACCGAAGCATCTGTATACGGCTGATCGACTTTATACGAGTCTGGAAGGGTATGAAAATGGTTTGAATGGGCTTTATGCAGAGGTGAGAAAAGAGTTTGAAGGGATGAATTATACGACCAATTTCGGTACGGTAGATTTGCGTAATGTGCTGTTTACTGTTGGTACGGATAATATGGCGACCGGGAGTAATAAGGGGAATGTGCATAGGATGTTGAATAGCTGGGGCGTAGCAAATCATCCTTCTTATAAAGATTTTGATAAGTATTTTTTGTGGTTCTATGAAACGATAAATGCGGCTAATGCTATTTTGGACAGGGCTCCGTATTCTGATATTAGTTGGGATGATGGAAGCGGTAGCAGTCAATATTATAGGGTGATGGCTGAAGCTAAGTTGTTCAGGGCATGGGCGTATCGGCATTTGAGTTATTTATGGGGGCCGGTTCCAATTGTTACTACAGAATCTACGGATGCTATTCGTACGGATTTCGTGCGGGAGCCAGTTGAGAAAGTACGCCGTTTTATTATTGAAGATTTGGAATTTGCAGCAGAATACTTGCCGTGGATCCCTTCTCGGGCAGGTACAATGACAAAAGGAGTGGCTATGACTTATTTGGCGGAGATGTATTTGGCACTTGGTGATGCGGAAACTGCATACAAGTGGGCAAATAAATGTATTACGGAAGGTCCGTATGCTATTCAGAGGAGTAAGCGTAGTACGGACAAGTCTGTGTTTATGGGTATGTTTCAACCTGAAAATATAAATAGTTCTAATCCGGAGATTTTGTGGGAGTTGAAGTGGGCAAGAGGAATTGTCGGTGGTGGTGAGAATATTATGCGTCATGAGTCTACGTTGCGTTATGGAAATACAAAATGGAAAGGTGCGGATGGGTTAACGCTGGGATATACAGAGGAGCGCGGCGGACGTGGATGGCATCGGATGAGTATATTGAAAAATACGTTGTTGTTATATTACAGTTCAAGTAAAGATGCGAATCCTGCTAACGGGCAGATTGATGAGCGTGGAAATGAATATGCAATTGGTCAATACTTTGTGCTGACGGATGCTGATAAACTGACGGATGGTAATGGAAATGATATTATGAATGCTACGGAGGGACGTCCATGGAAAATAGGGGATAAACTCTGGATCGGAGCGTCGAAAGATGCATCTGTTAAAACTACAAGTGGTGGATATGATTATAATAACTTGAGTGATACTAAGGTTACGTCTAATAATCATCCATATCCATTGAAATTTGCTTTTTGTGATGTTGGGTATCCGGAGAATACGGAATCTCATTTTTCTCAAATTTATATGCGGTTGGCGGAGACGTTGTTGTTAAGGGCAGAGGCTTCTATTAGATTGGGTGATTTGGCATCGGCGGTTAGTGATATAAATGAGCTGAGGGATAGGGCTAATGCGAAAGCAATTACTGCGGCAGATTTGGGGGCTTCTTTGGAAGAACAGTTGAATTTTATATTGGATGAGCGTAGTAGAGAACTATTGTTGGAAGAACATCGCAGATATACATTGCTTCGTATGGGGGGTAAGGATTTTATGTATCCTCGAATTAAGGCGTATAATCCTATTGATGGAACAAACTTTGCTTTAAGAGATACTATCTTTCCGATACCGCAAACTGTTATTGATGCTAATCGTACTTTGTATATGCCGCAAAACCCGGGCTATACATCAGCGAGTGAATGATAGAATTGTGAGACTTGGTTTTAAATAAATTATGTATTAAAAAAAGAAAAATGATGAGAAGTATTATTTTGGCGTTATGCCTATTGTTTGCATCTTCTGCATGTGTGGTTACGTTTGCGCAGAAGACAAAAAGTGTTGAAGAAAAGGCGCAGAAAATGGTAGAGAAACTGGATTCTTTGTTGGGGTTAACTCAAGAACAAAAGGATAAAATTCTAGTGATATACTCGAAGCCTAAAGATCAACGTGGTAAGGTGGATGCTCAGCTGAAAGAAATTTTGACGGTAGAGCAGTATAAAAAATATCAGGATAATAAAGCTGTGGAAAAAGCGAAGAAAGGTAAAGGAAAAACTGGAGATAAACAAGAGAAGAAAGGTGGAAATAAGAATAAAGAAAAGACTAAATGATGAGTTTTAAAGATTAAGTTTGAATTTCATAGAAAGGAGCTTTCTTGAACTTTATGTGGATGGAAAGCTCTAGTATTTTAGAGGTTTAGGATAAGGTGTGGGTTGTGTCAACTCGCACCTTATTCATGTTTTCTTGTTTCAAATGATTGCTGTAAGAAGGATTAATAAGACTGGGATTATTCTCACTGTTGTGAGAAAAAAATCTCACCGTTATGAGAACTTTTTCTCATAGCAATGAGAATCTTTTCTCATAACGGTGAGAATGTTTGAGAATTTAGTGATTGTAAATGGTTGTTTTATTGAGGATTGCGGGAGTGTTAAAACCTTGTAATTGTATTATTATCGTTGTGTGTTGAAAAATAAAGTTGCCGCACTGGATTCTTTATATAAATCAGCATTCTCTTTTACAATAATATCCATTGGCATATAGTTGTTGTTTTGCACACTTTTTCCAAAAACCAAATATTGTATAAGTGTTTCTACTGCCATGTAGGCTTGTTGTCCGGCTCTTTGTTCTACGAGAAAATCAAGATAACCTTCGTCTAGCGCTTTTGCATTTTTTTCTGTTAAGTCTATTCCGACGAATTTGACGTCGCGGATTTTATGTCTTTTGAAATAATTAGTGATGACATGTGCTCTGGAGTTGAATATGACCGCTCCTTTTATATTGTGGTTTGTGATAAAATAGTCTTTTAGTAAATCTTCATTTTTCTCGTTGTCCTGTGCAGAGTAATTAACACGACACAGTTTATTCTGTAGCTTATGTTCTGCATAGTAGGCCATAAATCCGGCTTTTCTTAGAATGGTGGTATTGGCGCTTTCATCTCCAACTCGTATGGCTTGAAAAAGAGCGATGTCTGCGTCTTTAGGAGTAATCTGGGTGATTAATTTCGCAATGAGATATCCACATGTGTATGGGTTGGCTGTGTAAAATGCCAACGGACTGGCTCCTTCTACTGTGGAGTCAACAAATATATATGGAATATTCATGTCTGAAAGTTGGTTGGCCAGGTAGATTGTCTCATCTCTAAAAGTGGGGCCGATAATTACGGCGTCCGGTTCGTGCTGAATAACTTGTTCAAAAGAAGTTCTGCATGAAAAAAGGTCGAAATGGTTGTAATAGCAGAATTCGCATTGAATATCTATTGCAGAATAGGTTTCTAAAGCTGCATTAATTCCTTTTTCGGCAAAAGACCAATATTCTCCTGCACTGGATTTAGGAATGGCAATAACAAATTTGTAGCTTTTCCGAAGAGAAATGGCAGAAACATGAATGTTAGGTGTGTAATTCATTTTTTGCAAGGCTTCTTCTATTCTAATTCGCTTATCTTCGGTGACATTACCTCGATTGTGTAAAACACGGTCAACTGTTCCGGCTGAAACTCCTGCTAAATCAGCAATATCTTTAATTCTAATTTTTTTTGCCATATGAATTACCTTCTTCTTTAAAACTTTTTTAATACTGCAAAGATAACTATTATAAGGTAATAGTAAAATATAAAATGGAAAAAATACATAGTTTTTTATTGATATTGTTTGTGATTCAAAAAAAACTAAATATATTTGTGGACGTACACAGTTTGAGTGTGGTATATTTAAAAACAATAAAAAGAGATACGATGGAAAAAAAAACTTTAAAAGCTGGGTTTGTTGGTTCTGGATTTGCAGCACGCTTCCATTACAACGCGTTACAACATGTGTTTAGTGCAAAAGTAGAAATAGCTGGTGTATTCTCTGTGGCTAGAGAAGAAGCAGAGCAGTTTGCCACTCATGGAAATATGGTTATTTTTGATACACTTGAAGAATTGATTGATGCTTCTGATGTTATTCATGTGTGTACTCCACCGGTGACACATGAAGAAATTGTAGTCGCCGCATTAGCCAAGAATAAGAATGTGATTGTGGAAAAACCATTCACGGGTTATTTTGGTGATGGTACAGAAGGTTTTAGTGGAGAAAATTTTTCGCGTGAAGAAGGACTTCAAAAAACAGTAGAAAGTATCAAAAGAATGTTGGATGCTGAAAAAGCTAGTACTGGGCGGATTATGTATGCTGAAAACTGGGTGTATGCTCCTCCCGTACAAAAGGAACGTGAGATAATTGAAAAATCAAAAGCACAGATCTTGTGGATGAATGGGGAACAATCTCATTCGGGTTCACATTCTCTAGCTTATGGTGAATGGAAATTTTCCGGTGGCGGTTCTTTGATAGGAAAAGGTTGTCATCCGTTGACTGCTGTTATCTATTTCAAGCATGTGGAAGGAAGAGCCCGCTTTGGCGAACCTATACGTCCGAAAACAGTTTCTGCCCGCGTGCATTCTATTACCCGTTTACCAAATTTCGATGATCAGGGATATTTGAAAACTCATTATAAAGATGTGGAAGATTTCGCAATTGTCCATATTGTATTTGAGGATGGTACGATTGCCGATGTTATAGCAAATGAATTAAGTTTGGGCGGCACTAATAACTGGATTCGTGTCAATGCAAACAATCATCGTACATTGTGTAATATGAGTCATAACAATACTATGGAAACATACACTCCCGATGAGAAATATTTTGATGACATTTACGTCGTGGAAAAGACCGAGACTAAACAGGGATGGTCACAAATATCTCCAGACGAAGGCTGGTTTTTGGGATATCAACATGAATTAAATGCATTTTATAATGCTGCTGCTAATGGAACACCGATAGAAAGTAATAGCAAGTTGGCTGCGGATACTATGTCTACACTATATGCAAGTTATGTTTCAGCAGAGAAAAATGGTGCTGAAGTAGAAATATCCATTCTTTAATGATATAAACCATGGAAGATAATAAACGTATATACGAATCGATGTCGAGTGATGAAATTTCTGCTGCCTATAATTCTCTGGAAGGGAAGTCTGAATTGGTGAAGAAAGAAGTAGCGGAATTGCGGGGACTAAAGAATGAAGGCTTTTGGAAACGTACTAAATGGTATTTTTCGAAATCGGGTCCAGGATGGATGCAAAGCGCTATGACTCTTGGAGGAGGTAGTGCCATGGCTTCTTTGTTTTCAGGCGCACATGCACAATACCAGTTATTGTGGGTACAACCTGTCGCTATGGGAATTGGGATTATTATGCTATCGGCTTTGGCTCATCAGACTATGTGCAGGGGAGAACGCCCTTTCTATGCAATGAAGAAATATGTGAGTCCGGTTATTGCGTGGGCATGGGCTTTGTGTACAATCGTTGCGACTATGATCTGGCATTTCCCACAATATTCTCTAGTTTCAGGAATGACTCTTGATTTGGTACAGGCGTTCGGAGGGTTCCAGCTGGAAGATGGTTCAGTAGGACAAACAGCTGCGTTGTTGGGAATTGCAGTGGTAGTCTTGTATGTTTCATGTCGTATTGTATGGAATTATAATAAAGGAAATAAAGGAATCAAGATTTTTGAGAATATAATCAAGAGTATTGTTTGGTTTATTATTCTTTCATTTTTGATAGTCGTTGTAGTTTGCAGTTTCAGTGGCAATGGAATAGATTGGTCGGCTGTGGGAAGAGGATTTTTGCCTTTTTCTATGGAAGGTGGATTCCATTTAAATATTCCAGGAGATACACAAGGCATTCAGATTTTTATAGCATCGTTGAGTGCAGCTGTCGGTATCAATATGACATTTTTATTTGGATATTCTTTCTTGAAAAAAGGTTGGACAAAGGAATATTCCGGACTGGCAAAGTTTGATTTGATAACAGGAATGTTGATTCCATATACTATTGCAACTTCTTTGATGATAATAGCTGCAGGGGCTACGATCACTCTGGCACCAGGTGAAACCTCTATTTCACCGATTAAAGCTGCGAGTATGCTGGAAGCAGCCGGTCTTCCGGCGTTAGTATCCCGTTTGATTTTTGGCTTGGGGATTATTGGTATGTCTCTGAATGCTATAATACTTCATATGGTAGTTTGTGGTTTTGCAATTTGCGAGATATTTAAATTACCCGAAACAGGCTGGAAGTACAAATTGGCTACATTAGTTCCCGTACCGGGATTTTTGGGTGCTATACTTTGGAGTAAAATGGGTACATGGATTGCTATTCCTACATCAGCCGTTGCATTGATTTTATTGCCTGTGGCATATATCGGTTTCTTTTTATTGAATAATAGTGAAAAGTACATGCGTTCCGATATGCCTCGTGGTAGTAGGCGGTTTTGGTGGAATACCGGTATGATCGTGGCTATTTCTATAACGTTGATTAGTGTCATTTATTATTTGGTGAAAGTGGCACCTACATATTTTACAAAAATCTAATATATGGTTAAGTTAAGTGGATTTGCAGACGAAGTTTATGTGAACTTTAAGCAGCAATTGGATTTTTTTCACTCAGTGGGACTCCAATATATTGAATTACGCTTTTTGGATGGAATAAATATTTTAGATATTTCTAAGACAAAGTTGATAGAGGTTAGACAGATGTTGTCGGATAGTGGCATTGGCATTAGCGCCATTGCCTCACCGATTGGCAAGTACGGTTTGGATCAGCCTTTCTCTCCTCATTTTGATAAGTTTAAACGTGCTGTCGATGTTGCTTCATTTTTAGATACTGAGTTGATTCGGGTCTTTAGTTATTATGCACCCGAGGGAGAAGATGTAAATCGGTATCGGGATGAAGTGATGGAGCGTATGACAGCAAAGGCTGAATATTTAAAAGGTGGCAGAGTGAATATGGTACATGAAAATGAATCTCATATTTACGGATACAGTGCGCAAAACTGTGTCGATATTGCATCTACTGTTAATTCTGAACATCTGTCTCTTGCGTACGACCCGGCCAATTTTGTATGGGGAAGTGACATTGTGAACAATGTGGAGGTGTGTTGGCCATTGATGAAGTCGTATACTACTCATATACATATTAAAGATTGGAAATTGGGCAGTAAAGACATTGGCAGTCTTCCTGGTGAGGGAGATGGACAGATCGAACAGTTGATACAGGAATTGTCCCTTATGAAATATGAGGGTTTTGTGACTTTAGAACCTCATATGAGTTCTGGAGGACAATTTGGTGGAGAGACAAAGCCGGAACAGCTGAAAGCTGCATTGGAAAATGTAAAAGCGTTTTGTAATAAATATAATATAGTATGCGTATAGAGACAGATGCTAAGATAGAACGGAGGATTGAGAATATTCCAGCTCGAAAAAAAATAGTTCCACGGTTCGATTTACAAAAAGGTTATAAGGTAGATCAACCACAGGTAGAAGTAGGGCTGAATGCATTTTCGTTTAATGATGAGTTGATAGACTATGCAAAAGGGTTAGGTAGCGGATTATCAGTTTTTGATTTAATCGATTTCTGTGCTTTACACAATATTAAAGCATTAGACTTAACGGCTTATTATTTAATCGGTTACCCGGATGTTCCTGCTGATAACTATCTATTTGAAATTAAAAGATATGCTCGCAAACGTAATATTCATTTATCCGGAACTGGTGTTTGGAATGATTTTGCAGATCCGGATCCACAAAGAAGAAAATATTTTGTCCAGTTGATAAAAAACTGGATTGAAGCTTCGTCTAAAATGGGAATTGAAGTTATTCGGGTCTTTTCGGGAGTTCCACCGGAAGGATATACGGAAGAAAAACGTCCGGAAATTGTAAGGCAAATAGTCGAATGTTTGAAAGAATGTGCTGTTCATGCTGGTAAATATGGGATTATGATAGGCTTACAGCACCATGCGGATATGCTAAGGACTGCTGATGAAACCATTGAGATGATAAAAAAGATAGATTCTCCATGGGTAGCTGTGATTCTTGATACAGGTAATTTAATTAGTGAGGATCCTTATGCTGATATGGATAAATTGATGCCCTATGTAATTAGTTGGCAGTTGAAGGAAAGTGTGTTTGGGTGGAACTTATCTGTGAGGACTGATTTGAAAAGAATTATGCAGATTATACGCAAACATAATTATCGTGGTTATTTGCCGGTAGAAACATTGAATACCGGAATTTGTAAGTATGATCCTTATGAACAGGTTCCCCGATTTATTAACGAGGTTAGGCAGGCTATTGCTTCTGCTTTTTGAGAAGAAGTGCTGTGCGTTTGGTTCTCGGATTAGACTTTCTTATAGATAATAACTGAAATGGAAAATTTATTTAAAAAAGGAATAATAGGTAATCGGGTTATTCAAAACAGGTGGGTTGCCCAGCCCATGGAAGGCAATTCCAGTGGGCCGGGAGGATCTGTATCAGAGCTTACAATAGATAAGTATAAAAAGCTGGCAGCAGGTGGATGGGGAGTCATTATAGTAGAAGCTGTATCTGTAACTTCAGGCTCATTGGCGAGAAAAAACGCTTTGGTGATGAATTATAGAAACTTGGATGGATTCAAAAAGCTTGTTGACCATATAAAAGCTATAAATCCGGATGTGACTCTTTTATTTCAAATTACTCATTCCGGCTCTATTAGTAATCCTGTTTTTTCGGAGCAGGTATCTGTTTCTCCGCTTTCGGAAGGGAGATTACTTAGCTCTGATGAAATAGAGCAGATTAAAGATGATTTTATAACTTGTTCGTTGCTAGCGGAAGAAGCCGGTGCAGATGGGATTGATTATAAATGTTGTCATGGTTATTTGGGTGCAGAAATGTTGCGTCCGGCAAATGTTCGTACAGATAAATGGGGAGGATCTTGGGAAAATCGCACGCGTTTCCTTCGCGAAGGTATCGAAGAGATTATAGCCAGGCGTAAAACTTCTAATTTTATATTAGGTAGTCGCATCTCGGTATATGAGGGGCTGAAAGGATGTTGTGGAACCTCTGCTCCGAATGAGTTGATTGAAGATTTAACAGAATCACTTCAACTTGTTCGTTTGATGGATTCATTACATATGGATTATGTGAATGTATCCGCAGGAATTCCTGCAAAAACTCCGAATCTAACTCGTCCAGTTCAGAAGGCTGAATTAATGTATTTGAATCATTTGCGTTATACTAAAGAAATAAAGAACGTGTTGAAGGATTCTTCAATGAAAGTAATAGGTTCTGCCTATTCTATCTTGCGCGAACGTGCTTTTTCTGTAGCAGATGAAATGTTGGAGAAGCGTTACACTGATTTCATCGGTTGGGGAAGACAAACGCTGGCTGATCCTTTGACACCTCGTAAACTACAGAATGGAGAAAAGGTAAATTTCTGCATGGCCTGCTCAGGATGTTCAAAAATGATGCTGAAACAGATAAATGTAGGATGTATTATATTTAATGAATACTATAAAAAATATTGGAAAGAAAATCTTTAGTAATACCAGTGGAAATACTATATAAATAATTGTAATGCCATGATAAAAAATAGATTATTGCTGATTGCTGCTCTACTTCTACTGTCAATAGGCTGCATTTTTGCACAAGGTAGACGTCAATCTAGTAAAACTGTCAATACAAACAAGCCAACAGGTGCGCCTATCGAACATTTTAAGAAATTTGATACATCTGCTTCTTATGTAAAAGTTGCTTTGAATGCATATTCATTTACTAAGAATTTGAATGATTATATTAAAGGGCGTTCGAATGATCCTATGACGCTTTTTGATTTAATTGATTTTTGTGCAGCTAATAAGATTGATGCTTTGGATGCTACAGGATATTTCTTTGTCGGTTATCCTGATGTACCGACTGATAAATATATTTATGAAGTAAAGAAATATGCTTTTCGTAAAGGAGTTGATATTTCGGGTACGGGAATAATGAATAACTTTGCTAATCCTGATGCGGTGGCTCGTGCTAAAGATGTGCAGCGTGTAAAAGATTGGATCGATGTTGCAGCAAAACTTGGCGCTCCTGTCCTTCGGGTATTTTCAGGACCTGTTCCTAAGGGGTATGAAGATAGATGGGATGAAGTTGCTTCATGGATGATTCCTTGTTTCAAAGAAGTGGCAAAGTATGGAGAGAGCAAAGGGGTGATGGTAGGCGTACAAAATCATGGAGACATGATGGCTACCGGAGAACAAACGGTAAAAGTATTGAAAGCAGTAAATCACCCTTGGTTCGGCTTGATACTTGATACTGGCTATTTTCATACAGAAGATCCATATCGGGATATGGAGATGTGTCTGGACTATGCTATTAATTGGCAGATAAAGGAGAGCGCTTTGGGGAAAGAGAGTATGCAGCCTCTTGATTTGAAAAAAGTCATGAAGATGGTTCGTAAAGTGGGGTATCGTGGTTATCTACCTGTTGAAACGTTGTCTGTGCCGGGACGTCCATACGAACCGTTTAAGCTGGTTCCGGAATTTATAGAAAAAGTTCGTAAAGCTATTGAAGAAGAATTTGCAAATTGATAATATTATGAAGAAAAGTAGATTAATTGTATTATTATGTGCTCTGCTGGGCATATGTGGAACGATAAATGTTGAAGGACAGACCCCACAACGCCCACCTATTACTGGAGTAGCCCATGCCGCTTTTTTTACGAAAGATTTGGAACATACCCGCAGTTATTTAAAAGATTTCTTGGGATATGATGAAACTATAACTCTAAAAAATGCGGAAGGGAAAGTGTCATTATCTGTTTTTAAGATTAATGAAAGACAACTTATAGAGATTTTTCCGGAGCGTAAGGAGAGATCTAACCGTATGTATCATTTTGCTGTCGAAACGACTGATGCAGAAGCAATGAGGATTTATTTGAAATCGAAAGGTTATAAAGTCCCCGATCATACTCCGAGAGGTAGAACAGGTAATTTGAATTATTTTGTAACAGATCCGAATGGCACAATATGTGAAATCGTCCAGTATGGCACAGAAGGGATGATGGAAGCTAAAAAGGGCAAAGATTTATCAGAAAATCGGATTTCAACCCGTATGAGCCATGTTGGTTTTATGGTGGCTGACGTAGACAAAGCTGTCGAATTTTATTGTGGTGTATTAGGCTTTAGAGAAGTATGGCGAGGAGGCAGCGATCCGGAGAAGGTCAAATGGGTGCATCTTCAAGTACCGGAAGGGAATGAGACGATTGAACTGATGCTTTATGATAAAGAACCTACTTGGGAACGTATGGGCTCTATGAACCATATCTGTTTGGAGGTGAAAGATATTTATACTGCTGAGTCCACATTAGCAGGTAGAGTGCAGCCGAAAGGAGTACGTGCGGCAACCCCGCCTAAAACTGGTTTTAACAAAAAACGGCAGATCAATTATTACTTGATTGATGATACACGAATTGAAATAATGGAAGAACAGCCTTTTGATGGAGTTCCTGCTCCATCTTCCAAAGGTAAACTGATGAAATATATTCCTGCCGATAAATAAAGAAGTTATCAAAGAATAATATATCTTTGATGACGTTCAAATGAGAAAGAATCGTTTCTAATCTATATATTATAAAAATAAGTTATGAAAAAAGTTTTGTTATTTATATTCCTTGCTGCTGCAATGTTTTCCACATTAAAGGCAGAAGAGGGGAAATGGATTAATCTGTTTGATGGAAAAACATTAAATGGATGGAGAGTATTAGGAGGTAAGGCTACATTTAGAGTAGAAAAAGGGATGATTGTTGGAACCACTTCGACTGGTGGTGAGAATTATAATACATTTCTTTGTACAGAAAAGGAATATGGTAATTTCAATTTAGAGTTTGAATTCCTGGTAGATGAGGGGCTGAATAGTGGGGTGCAGTTCAGGGGAGTATTTTCTGATGGTTTGGTACGTGGGTATCAATTTGAAATAGATCCGGATAGGACTACCAAGTATTCGGCACAACCTTGTAATCAGGATGCAAAGGGGCAGATAATACCTTCGGGCAAAGAACCAAGAAGTTGGACAGGAGGAATTTATGACGAAAAGCGCAGAGGATGGTTGAACAATTTGACAGAGAATCCTGAAGCACGTGCTGCTTTCAAACCGAACAGCTGGAATAAAGGTCGGATCGAAGCTCATAAAGATGGAATACGGACTTATATTAATGGAGTACTCGCATCTTCAATGGTCGATTATATGACACCAAATGGCTTTATTGGTTTGCAAGTACATTGGTTGAAAGAGTATAAAAAGATGGAAGTACGTTTCAGAAATATACGTATTCAGGATTTAGGATTGAACCCTGTGGGGACAGGGGAAACTGTAGATCGGTTTATTGGTGAATGGAAGGATGATCGGACAAATTATTTGGCACAGTCTTATATAGACAAGGCTACAAAAGAATATAAATTGAATATTTCCAAGATTCCTTATGCAAATGCTGAACCTTTCGTTGTGTTAACAGGAACCGTTAGTGGAAATCATATAACTTACTCTAATGAACAAGGATATAATGCTACTGTGGAGAAAGGAATTCTGAAAGTAAAAGGTGAGGGATTAGATTTTTCCGGAAGACTGGTTATTCGCAAATCTCCTACTCTGAATATGCCTGCTCCAAAAGATGCAGAGATTTTATTTGATGGCAATGATCTGAAAGCATGGGGAGGATTAGTTAAGAAAGAGTGGCTGAAGTGGAGTTTTGATGCAGATAAGTCGGTTGAGCTAACTCCTGCCGGTAATATTCGTATGATTCCCGGTCGACAGTCTATTATTACGAAGAAAGATTATGGAGATATTAAACACTTACATTTAGAATTCCGGTTATTGGGAGAGGTGACGAATGGTGGTGTGTATATGCAAAGTCGTTATGAGTTTAATATTAAAGATTCATGGGGGCAGGGTAAAGGAGCACCATGTGGCACCTTTGGTAATTTAGTAAATTCAAAAGAGCCTGAATTTAATTATGCACTACCTCCAATGGTATGGCAAACGATGGATATTCAATATAAAGCAGCACGTTTTAATGAGCAAGGTGAGAAGATAGCTAATGCACGAGTATCAATGAGTATGAATGGTATGCCTATTTATGAAGATTATGAGCTCGATCTTATCAAGGGAGCAGCTGGGGGACGTACCCCTCTGGGACCATTAGGCCCTATTTATCTCCAAGAGCATGGGACTGCTTATGAATTTAGAAATATCTGGGTCGTTGAGTAAAATAATGACTGATGCTGTATATCCGGCAATGAAGAAAATGGATTTTGCTCAAAACATTGTAAAAATGGAACGCGATCTTTATCACTTTGCATACAAGTTAACCTCTGACTATGATTCTGCCAATGATTTAGTGCAAGATTGTATATTGCAAGCACTAAATAATGCAGAGAAGTTTATGTATGCTGATAATTTGAAAGGCTGGATGTATACTATCATGCGTAATATTTTTATAAGCAACTATCGGCGTATGATGCGTGAGATGAATATTATTGATAAAACTTATACTGTTTTCCAACAAAGTTTAATAGAAGACGAAGACAGTGATCGTTTTGAATTATCTTATGACGTCAAACAACTATATCGTGTGATATATTCCGTGCCTGATGAATTGAGAGTACCATTTCAGATGTATGTAGCCGGATTTAAATATAGAGAAATTGCTGAAAAATTGAATTTACCTATAGGAACAGTGAAACATCGTTTGTTCTTTATCCGTAAGCGTTTAAAAGATGAGCTAAAGAATACTTTAGATGTTGGAAGGTAGGTATAATACTAAAATAGAGAGAGAAATGGAAAAGTCGGAATGGGTAATATCCTGTTTCGACTTTTTTGTATCCGTTAATAAATACAAAATACAATGTTTCATATTTAACTTCAACAGTCTTCCCCGTTCTAACTAATAAAGCTTAGAAAAAGAATTGATGATAAACGAGAATAAAATTCGTGAAGCTTGTGCCTCGAATCGCGAACGGGGATTCAAGATGTTGATGGACTCTTTTCAGGTGCCGATATATAATTATATCCGTAGATTGGTTGTATCTCATGAAGATGCGGAAGATGTGCTTCAGGAAGTCTTTATCCGGATATTCCGGCATATTGATCAGTTTCGCGAAGAAAGTTCACTGTCAACCTGGATTTACCGGATTGCAACGAATGAGAGTTTACGCTTGCTCAACGGACGTAAAGATGAAGGAGTTGTTTCCGCAGAAGATGTTCAGGAAGAGTTGATGGGCAAGTTGAAGGCTTCCGATTACATTGATTATGAAAATGAGCTGGCAGTAAAGTTTCAGGAAGCCATTTTAAGTCTGCCGGAAAAGCAGCGGCTTGTATTCAATTTACGTTATTACGATGAACTTGAATATGAAGAGATTGCCCGTGTACTGGACAGTAAAGTGGATACACTAAAAGTGAATTACCACTATGCGAAAGAGAAGATAAAGGAATATATATTAAACAGATAGAATAATGAAAAAGGATTTTGATTTTGATGATATTGGTAAACAGACACCTTACCGTACCCCCGATGGATTCTTCGAGGACGTGCAACGAAAGGTGATGGAACGTGCCGGAGTGAAGCAACAGAGGAAATCTCATATGAAGCTGATTATTTCTACGGTGATTACCATAGCGGCAGTATTGGTCGGATTTCTGTTTGTTCCGTCTTTGCGACAGGCGGATGAGGAGAAAACGTCTTCTTCGAATGTGTTAGCCAACGGTATGGAACCGGTAGATAAATGGATTAAAGAACTATCAGATGAGGAGTTGGAAGAGCTCGTCAGCTTCTCTGAAAATGATATATTTTTGAATTAAGTAACTCAATTAATTATTTTAAACGTGAAGATTATGAAGACTAAATTTATTTATGTAATTTTGGCCGTTCTCCTGATGGGAAGCCAGATGACTTTGTCTGCACAGAATACAGATAATAAACAAAAAAAACAGCGTCCTACACCAGAACAAATGGTGCAGATGCAGACTAAACAAATAGTAAATACGTTGATGTTGGATGATGCAACGGCAGCTAAGTTTACTCCGGTATACGAGAAGTATCTGAAAGAATTGCGTGAATGTCGTATGATGACTCATAAGGCGAGAACAGAGAAAACTAAAGCACAAGGCACAGACGCTAATGCTAAGAAAGAACGTCCGTCTATGACTGACGATGAGATTGCTACCATGTTGCGGAACCAGTTTACTCAAAGCCGTAAAATGCTGGATATTCGTGAAAAGTATTACAATGAATTCAGCAAGATACTTTCGCAGAAGCAGATTTTGAAAATTTATCAGCAGGAAAAGATGAATGCTAATAAATTCAGAAAGGAATTTGATCGCAGAAAAGGTCAGAAACCGGGACAGGGACACCACCAGGGACAAAGAAATCGTGCTCCTCGTCAAGACCAGAAATAAAGATTAGGTTTATTTTATTATAGTTTTATTTTACTAAATCAACACAATTTGAACATAGACAGCCATATTTATTCTTTTCAGTACCGTTTGATTATTTGTTATGTCTTGCTACTGATTAGTTTGACTGTTTTTGCTCAGTCCGGCAAAGAGAGCTTTTCCGGTCGTGTGATTGATACTGAAACCAATCAGCCGGTACCGTTTGCTACGGTCCGGCTTTTGGCTTTACCGGATAGTACATTGTTGGGCGGCGGCGCTACGGATGCTATCGGTAAATTTCAACTTTCCGTTTCCGTTCCTACTGCGACTAAGGCGAAGTCTTTATTATTGCAAGTTTCATATATCGGATATAAGCCTGTTTTTCATCCCATTTCCATTTCCCGCAAAAGCACCTCCTATGAATTGGGAAATATCAATCTGACTCCGGAAAGCTATGCTTTGGATGAGGCCGTGGTAGTAGGTCAAGCCCCGATGGCAGTGACGGAAGGAGATACAACAGTATTCAATGCTTCCGCCTATCGTACTCCCGAAGGTTCGATGCTTGAAGAGTTGGTGAAACAGCTTCCGGGAGGCGAAATAGATGCGGATGGTAAGTTATTGATACATGGTAAGGAGGTGAAGAAGATTTTAGTAGACGGTAAAGAGTTTTTCTCTGATGATCCGAAAGCCGCCCTTAAAAATCTTCCTGTGGAAATGGTGGAGAAGTTGAAAGCCTATGAACGCCAGTCAGATTTGGCGCGTCTCACCGGGATAGATGACGGAGAGGAAGAGATGATCCTGGATCTGTCCGTGAAAAAGAACATGAAACGGGGCTGGATGGAGAATTTTATGGGAGGATACGGGAGTAAAGACCGTTATGAATTAGCCAATACCTTGAATCGCTTTCGTGAGAACTCTCAATTAACGATTATCGGAAATCTGAATAATACCAATAATCAGGGATTTTCGGAATTACAGAATGAATCTTCAAATTCTACAGGTAATATCCGTAGTCGGATGGGGTTGACTACTTCCCGTTCATTGGGACTAAATGCGACTCATGACTGGAAGCGGGTTAAGTTACGTTCCAATGTTCAATACGTGGGTACAGACCGTTTGGAAGACAGCCGTACAACGGTCGACAATTTTCTTCGTAAGGATCAGTCAATCAATCTGGGCACGAACAATAGCCGGATGCAGAATCATGAGTTGGTGGCCAATGCCTTTCTTGAATGGAAAATGGATTCTGTTACTACATTGATTTTCCGTCCTCAATATCGTTTCTCTGCCAATGACAGAGAGAATAGTGGCTTTCAGGAAGGGTGGGGGAATGATGTCTTGTTGAATGAGAGAGAGTCCTCCGGCACCAATCATAATTCCCGGTATAATTTGACGATGATGTTGCAACTTAGCCGGAAATTGAGTCGTTTGGGGAGAAATGTCGCTTTGAAAGTAGACTATGGTACTAATGCTTCAGCTACAGACCGGAAGAGCCTTTCCACCACCCGGTACTTCAAAAATAATACGAAGAAGATTCAGAATCAGAAAATAGAGGATGATGTTGACGGGTATAATTACCGGGTGCAACTGGTGTATGTAGAACCATTGCCATGGCGGCATTTCCTGCAACTCCGTTACAGCTATCAGTATAAAGTGAACAATTCGGATCGTTTTGTCTATGACTGGGATAAGGAACTGGAAGAGTTTGCTCCCGACTTTGATGAAGACTCCAGTAACCGTTTTGAAAATCAATACAGTAATCACTTGGTGAACCTTGCCATACGTACTTCACAGAAAAAGTATAATTATAATATTGGAGTTGATTTTGAACCACAAAAGTCTGTCAGCCATTCTTTGTTGAGCGACGCTCCCGAAGATCAGTTGGAAAGATCGGTCATGAATTTCTCACCCACAGTCAATTTCCGCTACAAGTTTTCAAAACGTACCCGTTTGCAAATTGTGTATAGAGGAAAAGGAAAACAGCCAAGTGTACGTGACCTCCAACCTGTGACCGACCGTACCAATCCTTTAAATATCCGTGTCGGTAACCCTTCGTTGAAGCCTTCATATACGAATACGTTTACATTGAATTTTAATTCCTACAATACCAAACATCAGCGAAATATGGTAGCTACCGCTTTGTTCGAGAATACCATTAATAATGTAACCAATCAGGTGACTTATGACAGCGAAACCGGTGTGCGAACGACGTCTCCGGTCAATATGAATGGTAATTGGCGCGCCATGGGGTCTTTTTCTCTCAATACCCCTTTTAAGAATCGTAGCTGGATATTTCGCACTTACTCCTATCTGCAATACCGGAATCAGAATGGCTATACAACTTTGAATAAAGAAGAACCGGTGAAAACCTCCGTACAGCATTTAACGGGACGTGAGCGTCTACGGCTTACTTATCGTACCCGTCAAATGGAACTTACGGGGCTTGTCGGCCTGATTTATAACAATTCTTATAATGATGTGCGGGAGAAACGTACTGAAACTTTTGATTATCAGGCAGGAACCCAACTGCAACTTTATCTGCCTTGGGGGATGGAACTATATAATGACCTGACTTATTCTCTCCGCACCGGTTATGGTTATGAAGGTTATGCCAAAGAGAATTTCATGTGGAACTGCCAACTATCAAAAGCCTTTCTAAAAAAGAAACAGTTATTAATCCGTTTCAAGATCTATGATATTCTCCATCAGGACATCTCTTTGATACGCACGATTACCGCCACTGCTATTCGTGATACTGATTATAATGCATTGGGTTCTTACTTTATGGTACACGCCATACTTCGTCTGAATATGATGGGAAGGTAATTAGAAATTAAATCTTCATTAGTTTGAAAACCACAGCTAGGTTTTGATTGTTGTATGTCCTACGTATAAAACAATGTAAGGCTAGCTGGATGTTTCGACTGATAAAAAAGATAAAGGATAAGGGCCGCTGGCGAATCTTTAAACTGAAGTTAATTGATGCGCGGCTTTACTTTGTCAGTATCTTCGTAGGATTACTGACGGGACTTGTTGCCGTGCCTTATCATTACCTATTACAGTTTTTCTTTAATCTCCGCCATGATTTCTTTGATTCCCGTCCCCAATGGTATTGGTATATTCCTCTTTTCCTGTTGATGTGGGGAATACTTGTATTCGTCTCCTGGTTGGTGAAGAAAATGCCGCTTATTACCGGTGGGGGGATTCCGCAAACACGTGGAGTTATTAATGGGAGGGTTGATTATAAGCATCCTTTTCTGGAATTGGTAGCGAAGTTTGTGGGTGGGATACTTGCATTAAGTACCGGATTGTCTTTGGGGCGTGAAGGACCGTCCGTGCAGATCGGTTCGTATGTGGGATATTTGGTATCCAAATGGGGGAGGGTGCTTAGCGGAGAACGGAAACAATTATTGTCTGCCGGTGCCGGTGCCGGATTGGCGGCTGCTTTTGCTGCCCCATTAGCTTCCTCGTTGTTGGTTATTGAATCTATTGAGCGGTTTGACGCGCCTAAAACGGCTATTACTACGCTTTTGGCAGGAGTAGTGGCAGGTGGGGTTGCCAGTTGGATTTTCCCCATCAATCCCTATTTTCATATAGATGCTATTGTGCCGGGAATGACTTTTTGGGGGCAGGTGAAACTGTTTCTTTTGTTGGCTGCTGTGGTTTCTGTTTTTGGAAAATTCTTTTCTATCACTACTCTTCAGGTGAAGCGCATTTACCCTGCTATTAAGCATCCGGAATACGTGAAGATGCTCTATTTGCTTTTTATCGCTTTTCTGATTTCTATGGCTGAGTTTAATCTGACGGGAGGAGGGGAACAGTTCTTGCTCTCACAGGCCATGCATCCGGATACACATATTCTTTGGATTGTCGGCATGATGTTGCTGCATTTCGTTTTTAGCACCTTTTCTTTTTCCTCTGGTTTACCGGGAGGAAGTTTTATTCCCACGCTGGTGACAGGAGGACTTCTGGGACAAATAGTGGGATTGATTATGGTTCAACAGGGTGTCATTGCTTATGAGAATATCAGTTACATCATGTTGATTTGTATGTCGGCATTCCTTGTTGCGGTAATTCGTACGCCTTTGACGGCTATTGTCTTAATAACCGAGATTACGGGACATTTGGAAGTCTTTTATCCTTCCATTGTTGTAGGAGGATTAACCTATTACTTTACGGAAATGCTTCAGATAAAACCGTTCAATGTAATTTTATATGATGATATGATTCATTCACCTGCCTTTAAGGAAGAGCCCCGTTATACATTGTCTGTAGAAGTAATGAGCGGGTCTTATTTAGATGGCAAGATTGTGGATGAACTTCGTTTACCGGAACGTTGCATAATTATAAATGTGCATCGTGACCGTAAGAATTGGCCTCCCAAAGGACAGAAATTAATGCCTGGCGATCAAGTTCAAATAGAGATGGACTCACAGGATATAGAGAAATTGTATGAACCTTTAGTTAGTATGGCGAATATTTATTAAGCGTGTTGGCAGAATAAATTCATTTCGATGCGAGAATGAGGTAAACTCATACAATTATAGTTCAAAAAACTTCCGTAAACATTCTCAAGTATACTTATCCCTATGAGAAAAAATACTCATAGCGATGAGAAGAAATTCTCATTGTAATGAGAAAAAGTTCTCATTACAGTGAGAATATACCCTTGTCAGAATAGGCTGAAACAGTTCATTACCGTGCAATAATGAATTAATTCCGTTAATGGGTCGAACTTCTAATTAATTTGTTGGCAATACCATGATTATTCCATGCTTCTTAGCCATGCAATTTCTTCTGTCCATTTACTTTCGTCCGGTGTTTCAAGTATCAATGGCATATTATCGAATCTGGAATCTTGCATCAATCTTTCAAAAAAGGTTTTTCCAATCAGTCCTTCACCAATACTATCGTGACGGTCTACATGGGTGCCCAGTGCTTTTTTTGAATCATTCAAGTGCATACCTCGAAGGTAATTGAATCCCACTTCCTTGTCAAACTCATCAAATACCTTATCGTATTCATTGACAATATCATAACCGGCGGTATAAGTATGGCAGGTATCGAGGCAAACACCCACCCGGCTCTTGTCGTTTACCCGGTCGATGATATATTTCAGTTGCCAGAATTCGCTACCTAGATTACTTCCTTGTCCGGCAGTGTTCTCAATAACGGCTGTTACGCCTTTTGTTTTTTCTAAAGCGATATTAATGCTTTCTGCGATGAGCGATAAGCAATCTTCTACTGATATTTTGTTGAGAGAGCTGCCCGGATGGAAATTTAAAAGTTTCAATCCAAGCTGTTCGCAACGTTGCATTTCATCCAGAAAAGCGGCACGGCTTTTTTGAAGTCCCTCTTTCTCCGGGTGTCCCAGGTTGATAAGATAACTGTCATGTGGCAGGATATATTCCGGTTGAAAACCGTATTTTCCGCAATTCTCTTTGAAGAGGCTGATACTTTCTTCTGTTAAAGGTTTGCTTACCCATTGGCGTTGATTCTTGGTGAATAACGCAAAAGCATTTGCTCCTATTTCATGCGCATTAACGGGGGCGGACTCTACGCCACCGGACGCGCTTACGTGTGCTCCGATATATTTCATTGTTACTTCTTTATTTGTTTTACTCTGCAAATATAACGTTTTTATAGGACTATATGTTTCTTCATCTAAAGCGGAGGAGATTAAATCTCAAAATCCGGTAAATAGTCTGTCAGGACTTTATTAACCTGTTTGCCTTTTACCTGATCTGTGACTATCGTTGCACCTTCCTTTTTACCGACATCATAGTTTAAAGAAACCTTTTCTGCTTTGTTGCTGACATAGATAGCAGCTTTCCCTTTTTCAGTCAGGTTACAAGTTATAATCCAGTCGCCTACCTGAATGGTATTACCTTTGCGAACTACCTGCATATCCGGACGGTTCTTTCCATGTGTATCCATTACTGTCAGGAAACGGGCCGTTTTACACGGAACTGTTGTAGACGAGAAATGCCAGTGATTAGGATATTTCAACGCTTTCCCTTGTGCGTTCGTCACATTTTTCCAGTTGGTTGGCGCACAGAAGAAAGTATCTACCATCGCTTGTTCCGTTTTTGCCGAACTGAAAAGATGGGCAACAGAGATACCACCGGCCTTATTCTTACCAATGATTTTCACTTCATCGGTTAGTTCCTGTATTTCCATTGGCAGTTCTACGGTATGTAAAAGATAACTCCAGGTTACGGCTTCTTTTCCTTCCAGTTCATCATAAATCACGAAAACTCCGGTAGTTCCCAATTGGATGATATGACGACGGAACATATCCAGCTTGTTCTCATCCCATCCTTTTTCGGGCGTATATTGCGTACCGGATAATTCGCCACGTTTCAACCATAGGGGAGAAGTCACTTTACCATAAGCATTGGAAGCGTCTCCTACCATGTAAGCGATTTTTTCTCCTTCATACCAACGTGGAATCCAGCCGTATCCTTCCGTCCCGATCTTCTGCGTCATTCCATTCACCAGAATACTATTGTGTGCACGGGTATTACGGTAAGAATACATACAATGATCGTCTGTAAAACCAGTGCGATGTCCGCTACTGTAAAAAATGGCTTTACCTCCGTAGAATGTATTGAAGGCATTTTGATTGGCTAGTGCATGGGAAGTGGAACCGTAGGAACTGGAACGGAACGACAGCATTGCATTCTTGTCTATATCTCCTAAAGAAGTATTCATCGTACCGATTCCCGTTTCATTAAATACTTTTGCCATCGGTAATTCTGCAAGAGTAGTACCTTCTTTGGGGAGCGCTTTCTTTGTTGTACAGCGATACCAGGTCAAGTCTCCGGATTTTCCGAGGAAAGTCTTCTCCATAATATCCGGTTCTTTTTGCAAGATAGTGCGTACATAAGCGGCAGCCCATGGATTATTACATTCACGTGCCAAGGCATCTGCATACCCTACTCGTGTACCGTTTGGCTTCATCTTACTTTCATGTGAGTTTCCTTGTCCGGCGGATTTCGAGAATGGTGGCTGTTGATAGATGACGTAAAACGCATTGTTGTTATACCAAGGATCAGCAAAGAAATCGAATCCGCTGATACGGGAATAAAAAGCGGGAACTTCAATCAATGTGCGGAGATTGACTTGGAAATAAGAATCGCCATTGTGCCATCCTCCATCAGTGTTGAGACCCGGCAACCGAGATACCCACTCATTGTAGCAATAATCTACCCAGGTGGAAGCCATCGGTAGTTCACCATACGTAGCAAACGCAGCCATATTCAGGATGCGGAAAGTCATTTGCCAGACGTGGTTATCAGCAATACGGTTTTCTAAGTGATTGACATATTCATGATAGAATTTCTTTCCATTTTCTCGAATGGTTCTTAGGAGCAGTTTCTTTTCATTCGGAGCCAGCAGGTTATACCAAGCGTCATACGCTGAAGTGCTCATAGACAGAATGGTGGAACGGTTGAAATCTCCTGCGAAGTACTTACTGTTTTTCCATGAAAGAATTTCGGAAAGACGCTTTATACCTTCTTTGTAGTATACCTCGTCTTTCGTTAGCAAGTAGGCACGTACCATGGCTTCGATATTCGCTTCTTCACGGTCTACAATCTTACGACTTTCCCGAATCAGAGCGGAACGATATTGAACGATATTTGTCAGTTTGACAACCTGGGTCGTATCAATTTCTTCTTCCAAATGTTTCAGTGGGTGATTCAGACATTTATCGGCTTTCCGGATATAAGCTTGTGCTTCCGGATTATTTTTGTTCCGTTCGATGATATTGTCCCAATCTTCGGCATCAAGCAAGATACGGGGATGCGTTTTGGGCAATTTGGCTAGCACCTCTTGTAGAGAAGGCGGGTTGAACATACGTACATGTTCGTCTATATAAAAATGAGAAACGGGCGACCATTCTTCTTTTCCGTCTTTGTCAACGTAGGCATATTGCCAATACCATTTTCCTTTTTCAAACAGTTTGAATGGGTTGAAAAAGGCCCATTTTCTTTCGGCGGTTATCACTTCCGATTTGAATTTCGGGTCGCGTGCGATCCGAATGCGGTAAGTCACTTCCGGTTTGTAGTCTTCTTCTTCCACTCCGTCCAATACGGGACCCAGGTGTGGGAATTTGTCCGGCCACATGAAACGTGGAGGATTGACAGTGATATGTTGCCCGTCCAGTGGTGAAGGTGTTTCGCGGACCTCATGCATCAATGTCTGTTGAGTCAGACGCATGATTCCTTTTTGCGCATACCCGTTGGCGGATAGCAGAATGGTGAACAAGAAAAAAATAGATATTCGTTGTTTCATCATATAACTTAGCATTTTTTTATTCATCGTTTGTTGTTCAACGTTGTTTGAACAAATCTTTCAGACGAACGGTCTTGTTATTAATCAGTGGGCGTGCCCAAAAACCGATAAAGGTGATGTATCCTACGAAAACAAGGATAAACAGCATACCTGTGCGGAGTGATGTAGCATCTGCCAGCGTACTCACAATCATCGGACCACCGGCACCACCTACGATTGCCGAACATAAAATACCGGCGAATGAACCGTGATGCTGTGAAGCAGAGTTCAAGGCCAATGAGAATACAATGGAATACATCATGGAAATACTGAATCCGACAGCAGGAAAAGCGATCATAGATACTTCCTTGCTTCCGAACAATGCCGATAATAATAGGATGATGGTCAGGATTCCGGAGATTTGCAGCAATCGCTTGCTGTCAATCAACTTGAGTAGAATCATACCTACGAGACAGCCGGCTGTCATCAATCCCCAGAAATAGCTCACGGCTTGCGCACCATCAGTTTGCGGATTGACTCCGTGGTATTGTTCCAGGAAGGTACTCATAAAGATAGAAGTTCCCTGTTCCGTACTTACGTAGCAGAAAATCCCCAGGAAAAACAGCCATACATATTTCTGTTTGAATAAAGCCAGATATGAATCTCTGGACCCGCTTTTCTCATCTTCTTTCAATTCGATCTTGGGAAAGCGGGAGACACCGACGGCAATCAGCATTACTAACAACAGGATGGTGAATACCCAGTAAAGAGATACCCACGGCATTTCCCGTGGGGTGATATCGGCCAACAAGTCGATAAAGAAACCTTTACCGGCTGTATAGGTTGCCGGGTCAAGTTCACGAATCAGATAAGTATATACCAGAGGGCTTAGGAAAGAAGCGATGCCAAACATGAATTGTGCCAGTTCGGCTATAAATGCATAGTTTTCTTCTCCTCCTACAGTACGCTGGAGCGGATTCAATACAGTTTGCAACATGGCCATTCCTAATCCGATGATGAAAGAAGAAGCTAATAACATCGGATAAGTATGCATGCAGGCAAACAGGATGGTGCCGATGAACGGCATCAGGAAGCCACCGAATAATACCGGTTTTTCACCGAAACGGTCAATGAGTAATCCGGCAGGGATAGACATGATGGCGTATGCCAGGAAGAAAGAGGTCGGGATAAATCCCGCCATTGCCAGGTCACTTAGATTGAAGTTGTGGATGATGTCTGGAATGAGTGGTCCCAGAATATTAGTGATAAACGAGATGGTGAACCAGAACGCCATAATCAGCGCCAACATTCCTAAATTCTTTCTCATAATTTAATCAGGTTTGGAGCAGATAATTGAGTAAATACAAGTGAAGCCGCTCCAATACTTCCGGCCTTGTTTCCAAGAGCGGCAGCTATGATTTGAGTATTCACAGCACAGTCGGGGATGGCATAACTACGTGCTTTTTCGCTTACTTTCTGAATGTAAAAGTCTCCTGCCTCGGAGAGTCCTCCACCAATCACAATCTTTTGCGGACTGAAGATATTGATAAAGCCTGCAATTCCGTGTCCCAAAAAGTCGCAGTGTTCTTCCAGTGATACTTTTGCAATCGGATCCCCTTGCTTGTAAAGACGGACAATTAATTCTCCGTTAATCTCTTCATTCGGGTAGGAGATACCTGCGTCTGCTATTCGTTGACTGAAGCGGCGTACCAAAGCGGAAGTGGAAGCATAGTGTTCCAGACAGCCGACAGAGCCGCAAGCACACGGTTCACCATTGGCAATGAGAGGTACGTGTCCCAGTTCTGTTCCCCGGTTGGCATAACCGTTGAACAATTTGCCGTCGATGACTACTGCGCCTCCAATACCTGTTCCTACCGTCAAGAAAACAACATGAGTGGCTCCCTGACCGGCTCCGTACATTGTTTCTCCCAGTCCCATCAGATTGGCATCATTTCCCAATAAAGCCGGAAGTCCGGTTTCCGTTTCAATGCGGTCTGCCAAGTGAATGTTTTCCCAACCGTTGATATTTTCCGCACCTCCTAATACAATACGGTTCGTACAATCCACAATGCCCGGTGTTCCGATTCCTATACCATCAATTGTGTAGTCTTTTTCCTGTGCAAAGGTTTTCACTTCATTGATAGCAGTAACCAACTGTCCGATGACAGCTTCTGCTGATACATCGGCTTTCGACGGTAACTTCCCTTGAAAGTAAAATACGCCTTCATTATCAATAAGGGCGTATTTTACAGAAGTTCCGCCAAGGTCAATTCCTATAGCGTATTCTTTCTCCATGCCACGTTTATACTTGATACTTAATACTTAAAAACTATACTCTTTCCGCCCAGATCGGTGAACTCCAAGCCCATTGTCCGTCACGTTGGCGAACGCGTACATAGTAATAATCCGTATCTCGCTGCGGCTCTTTATCTTCCATGTAGTGTTCCAGAGTGAAACAGCTTTCCGGCATGGCACGATTGAAGAGAATAGCCTCACTCAACCAACCGATCATGAAGTGTGAACGTGAACCTTCGAGCAACTCGCCCAACGTATGTTCAAACTTCTTGCCATTGAATTCGGCAATGACCTTACCGTCTTTGGGCATTTCCACATCAAGGATTACAGCTTGCATGGCTGCTGTAGTCGTATTCGGATTCTTGCTGCTGTACATATCCAGTTCGGTTTCCTTGTCACCAACGGATACAATACGGTTGACATGTGTGTGGAATTCAGTTTCACCTTCTTGTGGAGAAGTGAATGCTGCGCCACGGAAACAAGGAGTTACACTATGAATCTGGCCTTTGTCTACCGACAGTTTTCCCTGCCAATGTACGTATTTCTCTTCACGATTCCAACCAAAATCAACTTTAACTTTGCAACGTACCGTATTACCTTCCGGAGCAACGGGAGTCAACGGACCACTCATACGAGCCAAAATCTGCCCGTTTTTTACAATATCTACGTAGTCGATACAGCTTTCACCTGTGACATTCAGATAGATACGGCGGCTGTTACCGCGAACTACATCACCCATGAAAGCATCGTTGAGGCGGAAGTCGATAATAATCTTATCACCGGTTGCGGCACATACGTGACGGGTACGCAGAGCTTCCCAAATGGCGTCGCGAGTCAGTGACGGAGCCATGATACCGATGCGTCCGTCGCCATAGCTTCCCGGATAACCGGAGTGTTGGTCGGTAGATGCCATGATACCAAACTTATTGCCCAATTCAAGACCATATTGAATGGTTCCTTCCCATTGGCGTGGTCCCATATCATGCAGATAGGGATAGTCTCCCTGATCGCTTTCTGCCAGACCGTGACGGGAATACATTTCTACGAATGGAGTAATATCTCCTTCGGTAAAGCATTTCCAGTTGTAACCGCGATAACCACCCTGATAACCCATGTGGTGCGGGGTAACGAATACCTTATGTCCTTTTGCTTTTTCTTTCCAGTCTTCGATTGAAGTACATTCTACAAGTGGTGCGTCCAAATCATAGTTCAGCGCAACATGGTCTCCATGTTCCATACTATGAGCTTCGTATCCTACAAAAGTCAGGAATTCACCTTCCTTGTTATACTCATTTGTCATTTTTACATACTTCTCATAGCCGCCTTCACGCAAACGCTTAAAAGCTCCCGTGTGGTAATCGATCACCCATTTCAAGCGGGGATCATCTGCTCCGGGAATATCCGGCCACATAGCATGAGGAGTAACACTAACAAAATCCAATTGTCCTTTCGCTGCTTCAAAAGCATCGCGCATGTCGCCGTGTCCGTATGTGATGTTACAGTGGTTGTGTAAGTCGCCCCAATACATTTTGAGGTTGCTGGCTGATGGCATAATTTTCTTAGCCTCTTTGCTTCCTGCTGCGCAAGAACCGAGCAAGCTGCCTGAAGCTGCCAGTCCGAGGAAAGACCAGCCTGTGTTTTTTAAAAACTTTCTTCTATCCATGATATAATTGTTTTTGGTTAATCTTTATTTATATAAATGGGGATTTAGCGGTTAGGCTGAAAGCCTTACAATTATATATTTATTGGGGTGCCCTGAAAGGGCTTAATTATATAGCGTAGGGCAACGTCCTACGTAAAAACAGCAATCTGAATTTGCGCCCTGAAAGGGCATAATTGTATACGGTTCCGCCCTTTCAGGGCTTGTGGCCGATGTGTCTTTTTCGTAGGGCGTTGCCCTACGCTATGTAATTAAGCCCTTTTAGGGCACTCCGCAAAATTATCATTTAGCGATTTTTCATCAGTCTTCTGTCACCTTTGAAAAGAACCTTTTCCTTTTCATCCGGGTCTGTATCTTTATACTGTTTTTGAGTTTCCTGAAGCAGTTGCATCAGTTCTTTTTGTTTTTCAGCATATTCCGGTTTGCCGAAGACATTGTTCATTTCTCTTGGGTCGGCTTTCATGTCATACATTTCCCATTCGTCGATGTCGTTGTAGAAATGAATCAATTTGAAGTCTTGCGTGCGTATACCATAATGACGCTTCACAGAATGTTCTGCAGGGTATTCGTAGTAATGATAATAAGCAGCTTTGCGCCAATCGGCAGGAGTTTTGCCTTCATTCACCAATACGGGTTTCAGGGAGGCCCCTTGGATATCTGATGGGATCTCTATTCCGGCAAAGTCGAGGAATGTGGGAGCAAAGTCCACATTCATGCTGATGGCATTGCTGGTACTTCCTGCTTTAATTGCTTTCGGATAACGGATAATAAGCGGCATGCGTTGACATTCTTCATACATGAAGCGTTTGTCAAACCAGCCATGTTCGCCAAGGAAGAAACCCTGGTCGGAGGTGTAGACAATGATTGTGTTGTCCAGTTCACCAATTTTTTCGAGATAATTCAGCAGGCGGCCGATGTTTTCGTCTACTGCCAGAACTGTCGCCAGATAATCACGCATATATTGCTGATATTTCCAGCTGATTAATGATTTGCCTTTCAGGTCACCTTTGCGGTATTCGGCAATGCGTCCGGCATATACAGAATCCCATTTATCCTGAACTTCAACAGGCATACGTTTGTATACGCTGTAAAGACGGTTGGTGGTATCTTTCAGCATCTCTTCACGAGTCAGCAATTTGAGGTCCCAGTCGTTTGTCAGTGTATGTTCGATAGACATGTCCTGTTCACGGGCTGCTCTTCCGCGGCCTTCATAGTCGTCGAACAGATTAGCCGGTTCCGGGAAAGTGGTATTGTTGAATATACCCAGATGGCGGGGAGCAGGCATCCAGTTGCGGTGCGGAGCTTTCTGATGATACATCATGCAGAAAGGTTTGTTCTTGTCACGACCTTCGAGGAATTCAATGGCTTTATCAGTGATAATATCCGTGGCGTATCCTTTTTCTACAATATGCTTCCCGTTTTCCCAAAAATCAGGGTCGTAATAGTCGCCTTGTTCGTGTTGGCCGCTAAGGATGCTCCAATGATCGAATCCTTGCGGTTCACTGATAAGATGCCATTTACCAATTATTGCAGTCTGATATCCGGCTTGTTGAAGCAGTTTGGGGAATGTCTGCTGATCTCCGTTGAACGTACTTGCGTTATCGGTAAAACCATTCTCGTGGCTGAACTTACCGGTGAGGATGCACGCGCGTGAAGGTCCTGAAAGAGCGTTGACAGCGTAGCAGTTGTCAAAACGGATACCTTCGTTGGCAATCCGGTCCATGTTAGGAGTCTGAATCAAATTTCCTCCGTAACAGGACATTGCTTGAGTGGTATGGTCATCCGTCATCATAAAAATGATGTTCGGTTGTCTGGTCTCTTCTTTCTTTTGATTGCCGCAGGAAGCGAGACTTAGTGCAGCTAGTGGGAGGAGTAGGGCAGAGGGGGTGTAATAGTTTTCCATAATGATGAAGGGGAGTGACTAAAAAGTCGGTTGCATCTCCAATTCCCTTCCTTCCGGAAGGAGGAGAAATTGAGATGCGACCGACTTTTTAGTCAGCTTTATTATAGTTTGTATTTTAATGACTGTTTCTTTCCGTTTACTTTCACTTCTACTTCCAGTCCGTTTTCATCGAACGCTTTGTTCTTGAACTTAGCTGCAAATTTAGGGGCATCTGCGCTCTTCTTAACTGGGTAGATAACTGTGATGTAACGTACAGCTTCTTCGCCGTCTTTCTTCACGTTGAAAGATACATTCATACGTTTGTAACGTTTGCGATAAGCAGTTGAGCACCATCCCGGTTCTTTCTTCATCGTCATACCGTCGGGACCGAAACATTGCAGTTTCATGTTGCTTCCGTCTTCAAATTGTGTCAGGAACGTCATGTCTTCGCGGCTGTTGGCAATTTCTCCTTTTGGCATTTGATAGTGAAGATTGATGGAACCTTTGGCGCTACCGGTCATTTCGTCTACAATGACAAAGTAAGTGTTGTCAACAAAGAAAACAGAACGACGGTGTTTCAGGTTCTTGTAACTAGGATTTTCGGTCACTAAAGTTTGGATAGCACCTTCCGGTTGCCACAATTTAGTCACAGATTCTGTCGTATCCAAGTTCTTGTTGTTCAGCGTTACTGTGTTGTGAACACAAGTTTGACGGTGCCAGTTGCGTTGTTCCATCACTTCGCCTTCACCGGCATATACATACGAACCAGAATCCGGGAACAAATTCTTGCCGTTAAACCAAAGTTCAAACGTTCCGTTATCCGGCTGACAATGCCAGAATGCTTTCGGACCTGCTTTTACTACCATTTGCGTAGCATCCATTCCCCATGAGTTACGGAATACAAAGAAACCTGATTTCAAGAATCCTTTAGACATATAATCCGGCAATGCACCTTCTTTACCTTCAGTTGCGAAGTATTTGATAGCCTGGTTTTTCGGGAACAGTTTACTCCATGCTTTGTAGTTTTTCACCATTTCTTTCTTTGTTGTCAACTTAGCATCGCTGAAACATGGATTGGTATAATCAGGGAAAGAAATGTTTGCGTAGAACATAATCATGCTTTCGATAGTATCCAGATAATCCTGTGGGAATTCTTTACGGAATCCGTTCGCATCCGCGATACCTAATGCCTTGCAGAAAATGTTGATGGCTGCCAGATGATAATGTGGGTCGAGTTCGAACTGTCCGCCGTCTTCGTATACCTGTACATGAATTTCACGGTTCAGAATATCGATACCGCTTTTTCTCCATGCCGGAGCATCTTTGAATTCAGGGAAGAAAGCACCGGCGTAGATCATACGTTGAGCTTCAAACAGCAAGTGGTTACCTTGATCGGAATAATTAGCAAGGATATGTATAGCATGTTTGTGATAGTTCACCAGGAATTCTGTCAGGAAGTCCGGAGTGAAAGAAGGAGAAGGGAGGAATAACTGGAATTGTGAGGTTTGGTCCTGCAGACGATTACTAACTTCCAGCGGACGCCATGCGAAACGTACATTTTCTACTTCACCTTTGATTTTTCCATCACTTATCAGCTCATATTCTTTCTTGTTCATCTTTACCAACGGATTCTTTTTGATCCAGTCGATATACTGATGTGCCCATTCTTTAGCATATTTCTCGTCGCCGGATATGCGATAAGCCTTTCCCATCGGAGTGAACCATTTGTGGCGGTGCAACTGCCAACGGAGTTCATTGTCTTTCACCGGCCAGTATTGCCAATTGATGTCTTCTCCATAGTTGTAAGAAGGCTGATAACCTTTATGTACGAAGAATGTATGTTTCAATCCGTCATCTGCCCATTGTTGCTCTTCTTTGCTGATAGTCACTTTGTTCAGATTGATATCCGGAGTTTTTACATTGGTACGTGCACGGTAATAGTCTAATAATGCTTTGGCAGCATCCTCGTCTTTACCTTCCTGATGCAAAGCTTTCACTTTCTCCAATCCCGGATAGTCCAGGTTAAGAATTGAAAAGACTTCGCTTTTCAATTCTTGGGCACTAGCTTTGCCTACAAAACAAGCGATTGCCAGCAGAACGATATACTTTAAAGTTTTATTCATGATATAATTTACGATTTTACGATTTACTATTTACTATTTACGATTGAGAACACTCTTGCTTTTGTATTATTGGATCACTCTCAACTCTCCATTCTCAACTCTCAACTTCTTCAATTCCATGAATCTCTTCAATGCTTCCAGATAGTAATAGTCAGCGTAGTTTAGTGGAGTGTCGATTTCAGAACCGTTGGGCAGTGAACCGACAGAGTGCATCAGAATGAAACCTTGATTGTCACCCACTTTTGCAAGATATGCGTCGCTTGACAAACTCTTCAGAATCTTTTCCGCATAATCCAGGTATTTCTGTCCGTCGGGAACCATGGTGCTTAGTTCGATCATGGCAGAAGCAGTGACAGAGGCAGCAGATACATCGCGTGGAGTTTCTTTAGTTACAGGAGCATCATAATCCCAGTAGGGAATGGCATCCTCCGTTTTTACGCGGTCCATAATCATATCGGCTATATCCTTTGCAAAGTTCAGGAAAATGCTGTCATTGGTTTCACGGAAGCAAGCGGTATATCCGTATATAGCCCACGCTTGTCCGCGTGCCCATGAAGAATCATCGTTCTTTCCTTGGAAAGTTTGTTTGCTTTCCACTGTACCGTCGTTGTTATAGCTTATTACATGCCAGCAGGTATAATCCGGACGGAAGTGATTATGCATGGTAGTCATAGCATGTTTGATAGCAATGTCTTTATATTTATTGTCACCTGTCGCTTTTGCTACGTTGAACAGAAGATCAAGGTTCATCATATTGTCGATAATAACCGGGAAATTCCATGTTCCGAAATCCCATGAACGTATAGCGCCGATAGAATCGTTGAAACGGCCGCAGAGGTTATCGGCGGTTTCTCTCATTACAGCAGCAATGGTGTCGTTGGGTGAAAGACGTTCTGCATTGCCATAGCTGCAGTTGACCATGAATCCTAAATCATGTGTACCTTTATAATAGCGTACCGGATTCAGCAGATTTGTATATTGGATGGCTTGAGTTTTCAGTGTATCGTTTCCTGTCAGTTCGTATGCATACCATAATGAACCAGGGAAGAAACCACTCGTCCAGTCATAAACGTTGCAGAGGCGGCGTTTGCCTAGTTGGTCAGCAGCGGGTTGTGCGCGTAGTGAATCTTTGAATGTTAACGAATCTCTTTCCAACTGACGGCAAAGGAAATCCATGTCATAGCCGGTACGGATGGAGCGTGGCAACATTCCCGTACCACTAACCTCTTCAGCAGAAAGTTGTAATTGGGCAGAAGCTACATCCAGTCCTTTTTTTATCCAACTGTAGTCTTCCTTTGGGGTTGTCTGGCACGACGCAAGTGCAATACTAACCGAAGCAAAGAGAACAAGTTTCATTTTCATGTTATTCATTTTAAGTGATTGTTTTTAGAAGTTTTGTAACTGATGCAAAAGTAACTGAAAGGCAAAACTTTCCGTTGCAGGATTGTCCAAAAGGTGTTTGAACTCTGCTTTTCAAGTTTTGATTTTGTTGAAAAAGGTTTTAAATTTCTCCAATATGCCCTAATTAAGGCATATTGGAGAGGATTTATGGAGATTTTTGTTACCAACCAGGATTTTGTTCAAACTGGGTACATAGGTCCTTTTCACGTTGTGGAATAGGCAGTAACTCGTGTTTGTTTTTCTCTGTATATTTATATAACAGGTATCTGTAATTATCAGCAGAATCCCACCAGTTCGCTAAGGCAGCGTTCGTTTTTTGTATGGTTTCATAATAGATGCCCCAACGAACTAAGTCCATGCGGCGATGACCTTCAAAAGCCAATTCATAAGCACGCTCTTTTCTGACCGCTTCACGGAAACTATTTTCATTTAAGTTTGAAAGATCACAGCTTCCTGTATTGCTAGGATATCCATATCCACGACGACGAACTTCATTAATTGCGGCATAAGCCTCTGTAGTAGGACCATGTTTCCATTCGTTCAAAGCTTCGGCATAAATAAGTAACACGTCTGCATAACGTAGGAAATACCAATTAGCATTTGATTTATCATTATTGATAATGCCACCTGTCTTTTGATATTTTATAAGGTCCCATTTAGCTGGTGTATAGTTTTGTTTCTCTTTTTGAGCTTGAGTAGGATCTTGATCTTTTAATTTTGCAGATTCTTCCGTATCACTTTTACCTTTAGCCCACAACACATAATCATCATCATACTTATAGTTAGCTATTGATATGTCACGACGTTTGTCATTCGCATTTTTGCCATCTCTCCAATCAAGAACGAATGTATGAACTACTTTCATATTTCCTGCACAACTTCCCCGTACACCGGCGATAGCTGTTGTTTTTACTCCGTTCCATTTGCCAATACGTCCTACGGGATCTCCTGAACCAGATACAGTAGGAGAGTAGAATGAAATCTCAATTAAGCTTTCTGTAGGATCCCATACACTGCTGCAAGTGTTTTCCCATAATTTTTCGTAATCACGCAATAATGAGTGTTTACCGGATTCTATGAGGATACGGGCTGTCTTGGCAGCGTCTTCCCATTTAGCGGTATTTTGTACAGGATATCCTGCCCATGTAGCATATACTTTTGCCAAGAGACCAAGTGCTGCTCCTTTACTAAAACGATATGATGTGTTATCGCGAAGTTGATCATCGACAGCATACGGTAGTACTTCACTAGCGTAAAGAAGATCGTCTTCAATAAATTCATATACTTTGTCAGGAGTGGCCTGCGTATAAGTGGTGGGAGCTTGATAAGACATCTCTGTGTTGGTAATCAGAGGGATATTTCCATAACGACGTACTAACTCGAAATAGAACATAGCTCTTAACGCTCTGGCTTCGGCTATATAAAGCGTTGCTATTTTTTTATCAGTAGCAGTATAACTGTCTATTTTTCCACTGATACGTTCCAGAAAATCGTTTGCTCTGTAGATACCTTTATAAAGTACTTGCCATGTTTGTTGAATTTCTACTTGGGTAGTAGGAAAAGCATTATTAACAATGATACGATAATTCGTTATATCGGAGCCTTCTCCTTGAGATATATCTGTTCCCATGTTGAACAAGAAAGATAGATGATACCCGTATGCAGCATCTTCAACAGTTGTACGATATACTCCTAATAGAACATCTTGTGCTTCTTTAGCATTAGTCATGTAATTCTTCTTTTCCATTTCGCTTCTTGCCTCTTCATCTAATGAGCATGAATAAGGTAAAATGCACAGAATGGACATCGCTATGTAATATATTAATTTCTTCATATTATTTTCTCATATTAGAACTGTAAATCAATACCAAATGTAAATACTCTACTTTTAGGATAAGCACCCCAATCCAGTCCGGGGGTCATAGGACTCTTGCTAGCTGTACTTACTTCCGGGTCATATCCACTGTAGTTGTTAAGACAGAAAAGATTTTGTCCGGTAGCATATATACGAAGCTTGGATGCATGAAAACTCCGAGTCCATTTATGAGGAAGTGTATATCCTAGCGTAATATTCTTCAAACGCAAGAAAGAACCATCTTCTACAAATCGTGAATACACATCATTTACTACGTATCCGTTATAGCTAGGTACTTTGTTTGAAGCATTTGTCGGACTCCAACGATCTGCCACTTCTGCTAATTGGTTTCTGCGTTGTGTGTTAGTTTGAGTTGCATACAAACGGGTTGCATTATAAATGTCATTGCCATAGTTAAATTGCAGCATAAAGCTAAAGTCAATACCTTTATAATTGAATGTATTGGTGATACCACCATACCATTTAGGCAAAGCATTACCGATCACTGTACGGTCTTTAGTTGTTATCACTCCATCACCATCTTGATCTTTATATTTCACCGCACCTGGAGCCAATCTGTTTCCAAGACTAGGATTGCTCGTTACACCTTCTTTTAAGACCAAAGTACTGGAACCCGGAACAGAATAGAAATCAGAATATTGATAGATGCCATCAAATTCATATCCGTAAATCAGACCCAGAGATTGTCCGACGATAGCCATATAATCATATGATGTGAAATTGCTATCGAAGCCAGAACGTGCTTGCATATAATCTACTCCGGATGCCAGTGACTTTAATGTGTTTCTGATAAATGATATATTAAAGTTGGTTTGCCAGGTAAAATTCCGGGTTTGAATATTGGTGCTGTTCAAACTTAATTCGATACCTTTATTTTGGATTTTTCCTACGTTTTGCATTTGTGAGTCAAATCCTGTAATATGTGCCAGTGATTGTGACAATAACAAGTCTTTTGTATTTTTGATAAAGAATTCAGCTGTTACATTTAGACGGTTGTCAAAGAAGCCTAAGTCAATACCTAAGTTGGTTGTGTTTGAACCTTCCCATTTCAGATTCTTATTTCTGAGTTGTTTCGGATTTAAAACAGTAACGCTACTATTACCTATGCCATATTTATTTGCTTCATATAGATCCAAAGAAAGATAGTTAGGAATATTATCGTTTCCTACAGTACCCCAACCTAAACGAATTTTGAAATTAGAAATCCATTTGACATCTTTCATGAATGCTTCTTCTGATACACGCCATGCTGCAGAGAAAGAAGGGAAGAATCCCCATTTCTTATTTGACGAGAATACGGTAGAACCATCGGCACGTACAGTTGCCGTAAATAAATAACGGTTATCGTAATTGTAGTTAGTACGTGCATAAAATGATAATAACGTTTTATCATAGAAAGTACTTTCAACCTTACTTGGAGTTGCGCCTAACCCCATGTTGTCATTTTCCATCTGATCGAAAGGGAATCCCATTGCTTCACCCAGCAAATACTCTGTGCTTCTGTAGGATACTTCATGACCTAACAATACATCATAATTGTGTTTCTTTACCTTTTGTTTCCAGGTTAAAGTGTTATAGTTAGTCCAACGTGCATCGCGTTGCATTGTTGTCCGTCCATAAGGTTGTTCGCCATTACGATATGCTTCCTTAGAACCATTCTTGTAGAATATGTCAGTACGGCTATTGGTTGTATTATATGTTCCGGCACTTTTAAAAGTAAGACCTTTGATGATTTGCCAGCTAACAGATGCGTTTCCTGACCACATTTCACCACGTTTATTGTTAGTTACGGATTGGGTTTGCATAACAGGGTTAACCTGTGCCAAACTTTCACCTGTCTCCAACATTTCCGGGTCAATAGCAGAATGCAATAATTCTTCATCGGTCAGTTTATTCCCACCAGTGGGACGTGCGCTAAGAATTTGAGCTAACATATTGAAACGTCCGGAATCTGCTGTTGTTCCTACACCTTTACGATTGGTTAAAGCATAGTTAATAGTAGCATTGAATGATATATTTTTATTGATCTTCTGATCTATGCGGAATTTAGCTGTTGTTTTGTCAAAACCGCTGTTGTTAAAGATACCGTTTTCTACATAACGAGAAAAAGCTGCATTATATTGTGTGTCATTGCTACCACCTCTAAGAGATATATTATGATCTTGTGACCAAGTCGGGTTGAAAGTTTCTTCCTGCCAGTCTACCCCTTTTACACCTACATAATCTTCTAGCGAATGGTATCTGATAGGTTTTCCGTTGTCGTCAAATTCTTTGTCGGAGATATAGCTGTTTAAAAGGTCACTATTCACTTCACCTTGCAGTTTCACAAATTCGTAGGGAGATAATACATCTAGCATTTTAGATATTTTACGGTAACTTGCAGAACCGTTGTAGCTAATTTGTGGTCTACCACTTTTCCCTGATTTTGTTGTAATCATCACAACTCCATTAGCTGCACGTGCACCATAGATGGCGGAAGATGAAGCGTCTTTGAGCACCTCAACAGATTCAATATCAGAATTTGATATATAATCAATATCGTCCACCTGAAAACCGTCTACAATATAGAGAGGGCTTGAATCACCTGTCAGACTTCCTACACCACGAATATTAATGTTGAATCCTGCACCAGGAGTACCATCTGTAGAGGTGATTTGCACTCCGGCAATTTGTCCGCCTAATGCACCTGCTACAGAACTAGTTTGGAAACCTTCAATATCTTTGGCGGCAACAGAAGCAACAGAACCTGTCAAGTCGCTACGTTTCATCGCGCCGTATCCAACAACTACCACTTCATCCAATGCTTGGTTATCCGGAACCATTTTTATATTAATGGATCCCTGGCCATTGAATTTTAGCTCTTGTGTTTTATAACCAATGTAAGAAATGGTAATGGTAGCTCCTTTTTTTGCTTTTAAAGTAAATTTACCATCAAAGTCTGTAATAGCTCCTGTTGAGGTGCCTTTAGCTTGTATCGTTGCTCCGATAAGAGGTGTATCTGTTTCGTCTACAATGACACCTTTTAAAGTTAATTCTTGAGCATATACGCTGATTGTGAGCATCAGTGCTAAGAGGGTAACCCACCCTCTTATGCTTATTGATTTAATTAGATTGTTTATGTTATACATAATTTCTATTTTTAACGTATTAGTATTTAGAAGTTAGGATCGAACCAGATGATTAGCGGGAATACCTGACTACCTTTCTGAGGATCTATTCCATTTTTATCGAAAGTCATCTGGCCTGTGAATACACCATTAGGATACTCTCCGTCCAAAACCCATTTGTTTGGATTCAATTTGAGGGCGAGTCCATTAGTCGGATCAACATATCCTATAGCATAACTTAATGTGTTTTTATTTTTATCTATATTGCTATAATAGGAAATGGCGTTTCTGGAACCTGTATTAACTCCTCTGCCGGAATCTTCTCCGAATTTAGTCCAAAGTGTATTCAAGAAGTTGGAAGTTTTAGGATCACCATTAGTAAATGTACCGCTAATTGCCGTATAATTGAATGAACGTCTATAGTCTAAAGTGAACGATGATAAAGCTTCCGCATCTATACCTTTAATAGTTGGTTTTTCAGAATAAGTGCTGTTGCCAATTGTTTTTGGATTAACCTGGAATACAAATGGGTTATATAATACATGAACACCGGCTACCACCAAGTCATAATGTATAAATACAGGTACTTCCAGTGAGAATTCAGAATCTTTGTCTTCACCAACAGTGGCTGTTACAAAGAAGAATCCTGAACCGTTTGTGGCTGCTGGTTCTTTTGCGTCTAATCCTGGCCATATAGCATTGGTAAATGAGATCTTACCATTCTCATCTATTTCCAACTTATCACAGTTCTTTCCATTTCTGATGCTCCATCGTACATTTTTTCCTGTGATGTCTGTTGTAGGAGCAGGTATTGTGAATTTACTTAGAATGGTAGTAGCATTAGCAGCTTTGTCTACTGTGATTCTAAATTGGTTGGCGTTGCTTTCAGCATCTACGCCTATATTATTTCCGTAGCGTATAAAACTGAACTTATTCGGATTATTCTTAACCTTCAGGTTGAATGACGCTTCTTTTGAATTTTTAGTATTAGATGCAGTGACTGTAATGATATAGTCTCCGTTTGGTATGGTGTGACCTTTCTTTGCGGATACTACTCCATTTTTGTCAACAGACAACTGTTGTCCTAAATCATCCTTCAATGTGAACGTGATACCATCTCCTTCAAGTCCTTCATCAGGAGTTACTTTTAATGGTGACGATTCATATATTTCTACATTAGCAGGATAGCTAAAGTTTGCTACAGGCACAATTCTGTTGACTACTTTGAGAGTGTATGCATTGTTGAATGATACTCCATCTGTAGCATATTTGTTTGCTACTTTTACAGATATAACATATTCCTGACCGATTTCAAAACCGTGATGTTTATCTACTGAAAGTACACCTGTTGTTGGGTCAATCTTAATTTTGTCCGTTGATGGTTCAATGCTTTCAATAGAATAGGCTATGTTTTCCAAAGAGCCTTTCAACATTGGAGTTTCGCTTTTAAAAGACGTTTCCGGTTCTTCTGCTGTTTCAGCTTCTATCAATCCTTCGTTAGGTTCATAAGTCAATCCTAAAGGTTTGGAGGTAACGTTGATAGTTAATGCGTTCTCAAAAATGCCTTCGTCTTCAGACGATGCGCCTGTAGTGAGTTTTAATGCAAGAGTATGTATTCCCGGTGCAATATCACTTCCTCTCACAATCGTTATTTCTCCTGTTTGAGAGATATTGAAGAATGAAGAAATATCACTTTTGGCAATTGCATATTTGGTAATGGATACATGATTTCCATCAGTTTTTACTTGTGCAGTAGGTAATTCTTCCGTGCTTTTTGCGTCTGAAACAATACTGTATTCTATTTGGATCTCATTAGGTTCTACAGTAATACCATCTGGTACAGGTTTCATCATGTTTACTTCTACAATATTCTTATATTCATGATAAGAACCGCCGGCCATACATGAAATGGATATTTTATATAAACCTACCGGGGTGTCCTTTGCGCTGTTGATTTCAATAGCACCGGTTTCTTTATTGATAATAAAATCACTACCCGTATAAGCCTCACCATTTAATGTGATACCTGTGATTGTAAAATCAGACGGAACGCTTCCTTTGTAAGAAGGTTCTGAAATTATCCCGCTCATCGATGGACCTATATCGGTCATGCCCAAATAATAAAGTGCAAAATCTGTAGTGTCAGTGGTATCCTCATCTGAACAGGATGTATAAGTCATAACTAATACAACTGCCATCAAGACACCTAAAAAATGCGAAATGTCTTTTAGTAATTTAGATTTCATATTATATGATTGTTAGATTTATTTTGAAGAAAGATCGTATACTGTACCTTTGACTGTTACTTGAATAGATACACCTTCCGAATGGAATGTTCCAGCTGTCCCATCTTCATTGTCAGTGAATTTGGCATCAACTTTCAGCTCTTCCCGTTCCGTTGCGCTCTCAAATGGGCAAAGAATTGTGATATAACGGGTTGCACTGATTTCGATAGGGGTAATTTTAGGCTGACGAAGAGTAATTTGGTAGCCTAGACGTATAGGACCATCTTCTTTATCAGTGTTTGTAGATACTATATTGGTCACATCTGTTGAAGATAATGCTTTAGCTGTCAGATCTTGACTCGTTTCTGTAAATGTGGCAGCGAGAATGTTATTACTATCAAAATTGGTATATGCTTGATAATACTTATTGCTGTTTACAGATGTTTGCAGATTCTTGTCGAATACAGAAGGGGTATCTTTATCACTAAGCAGATGGAAGTTTATATTTGTTTTTGTTCCAAGTGTGGAGGCTCCATAGCCTTCGTCTACAATAACAAAGAACGTTCTATTATTTACAAAGAAGACGGTTCTACGATGGGTTATGTCATCTGATTGTTGGTTTTCCGTAACTAAAACATCTACATTGTTTTTAGTTGTTAACTTAATCATTTTCCCTTCCATTACGCCACCTTGTCCGGTTGGCTTAGCAACTCCAATAGTCTTACTCATAATAGTCATAGTATTATGGTTGACAGTCGAAGCATATTTGCTACGGGCAGCTCCTGTGTTATAGGTGAATACACCTGCGTCCGGGAAGAAATTACGTTCTTTGCGATACAAACCGAAAGTTCCATTATCGGGCTGACAATGCCATTGATTGGTCGGATTGTAGTTGTTCTTTAAAATCATCATGGTTGCATCTTTATCCCAACCGTTACGTAGCATGTAATAGCCAGAAGTGCTGTAAGCCTTAGTTGTATATGAAGGTTTACTTCCGCTTTTTCCTTCTGTAGCTACCCATAATAATCCATTATCGTCAGGATACATAGCCGAATACTCCTTTAGTCTATTCAATAACGTACTTTTAGCATACGAAGCTGAACGGGTATCATTGAAATTGTCTATGGTATAATTAGGGTAAATCATATCCATAACAAATTCTGTCGCTTTCTTTAATTTGCTAATATAACTAGGAGACAATAAATTTGTCTTGTTATTGGCTTGGGCTATAAGGTATATTTCGCGAAAGTCGCTAATGGCAGCAGTGTGATAGCTGAAATCCAACTCATATTCTACCCCGTCATCATTAAATTGTGTATCTAATGATTCGTTTAAGCCCTGTGTTCCTTCTGTAGCCCATGTGGATGCATTCTTAAATTCTGGCATTAATATACCAGCAGTGGCTACGGCTTGATATTGAGAAATCAAGATATTGCCGCTTTGATAATAATTCAATCGAATACACTCTACCTCTTTTTCAAACGCAACCAGGAAAGTTGAAAGCCATTCTGGTGTGAAATTTGTAGAATGAATGAAATAAGGCATGATGTCTACTTGAGAGAGGACTCTTTCTGCTACCTGCAAGCCTTTCCATTGATAGTCTACATCATTTTCTGAACCACCTGCCGGCGGAAATACAGTTCCGGGAGTGTATGGGAATGTTTCTATCCAGCTGCCATACGCTTCAATCCATGATTGAATGTATTTCTCATCTTTACTAATACGGTATGCTTTTGCTTGAGGAAGCATCCATTGATGACGATGAAGCTGGTATCTGAACTCTTGCTCTTTCTTCTGCTTGTCTTCGTTGGCACTCCAATCTATTTTTTTTGCAGATGCATCGTAGAAAGAATAATATGTTTCTAATTTGGTTGCTTCATCTACACTTTCGACGAATCCTTTTACATAGAAACGATGCTCAAGCGCTTGATCGGCAATTCGCTGATCTTTTTCAGAAATAGTGGGGTTAATCAAGTTGACGTTAGGGTTATTTACGTCCACTCTTGTTCTATAATACTCTAGTAATTCGTTAGCTGCATAATAGTATTCTCCGCTTTCATAGAATTTTTTCACTTTCTCTAATCCTGGGTAATCGAGGTTAATGATCTCAAATAACTTTGAGTCGACTACTTCATTCGGTTTATTTTCAGGAAGTATTTCTACTCCTGGACTAACTTCACCAGTTAATAAGTCATCATCATCATCTACGCATCCGGTAAAAGCAACGGTTGCGAACATACAAATAAAGAAGATGTTCTTCATACTTTATTAGGTTTTAATTATTAAAAGTTATATTTTACTGTTTGCAAAAATAGCTTATTAAATTATAGTCTATTGTCTAGCTTGTTCACACTTTGTTCAAAAATGATTTTTTTGATATTAAATTTGTTGAATCATATATTATTTTTGTCTAAAAAGTCTGTTACGTACCTGATATCAGGCTTTTTATATATCATAATGTAATCTAATCCAATTGTATTTGTAGGGTTGGTTTTGTACATTTTTAGGCGTTCTATTGGATGAATTTTAGTCCATAATGATTTTGGGAATCATGCTGGATTGGAGAAATAACAAAGTCCAGGTCTTTCATTTTGTATAATGAATCCGCTAAATGTATATAGAAAGACCATATCTTTTTCCTTAATAATGCGGAAGTATTATGGAACTCTATCAGATCATTTAAGTAACTCATCATATACTTTTGGTTACTTCTTCTAATGTAATTAGTGGAATGCAGTTGAGCAACTAGTGAGTTGCACTTGTACAACTATCAAGAAGGATAAGTGTAACTTATCGGTTGCATAACTGTAATCTATCAATTGAAGATCTTAGTAATAAAACTCTTTAATTGGATTGATAAATAGGGTACTATAAGAATAATGCACTTTTCATTCAGAAAAAGCCAATAACGTTCTATTATTTTTTGTAAACTTATCTGAAATACCGCCTTTGGAGAAAGATAATATGTTGATTATAAGCTCTGCCACATTTTTGTATCTCTCCCTTATAATACTTAAAATAGATACAAAAATGTGGCAAGTTACAAGGACGTTTTCTATGGTGAAATAGTATTCCCAATACATCTTCTCCTAACAGTTATATTGTTTTAATCAGGACTATCAATTATCCCTTTGCCTTCTTAATATACTCCGTAGGCAAACATCCGAAATACTTTTTGAAACTCGTAGCAAAGTAAGACGGCGTATTAAATCCTACCATTGTGCTGACCTCTGCTATTGTATAGCGGCCATCCTTCAGTAATTTTGCCGCTTCATTGAAACGAATCTTGCGTATAAAGTCGATAGTCGATTCACCTGTGATGGCTTTCAATTTGAGATGCAGATTAGAACGGCTCATATTCATTTCTCTGGCGAACTCGTCGGTAGAGAATTCAATATTATCCATATTCTTTTCTACGATGGCAACGGCACGTTTCAATAAAGCTTCATCCATGGCGTTGAACGTAATCTTTTCCGGTTCTACTTCCAGAGATTTGGAATATCGTTCAAGCATACGCCTGCGGGTACGCATCATGTTCTGTATCTTCGTAGTCAGGATAGCCAGCGAGAACGGTTTCGGGATATAATCATCCGCGCCCATTTGCAAGCCTTCCATCTGATCTTTGGTTTCGCTTTTGGCAGACAGGATGATCACAGGAATGTGACAGGTACGGATATTCTGTTTCACATTCTTGCATAGCTTGATTCCATCCATCACAGGCATCATGACATCAGTCACAATAATGTCCACTTCATTCTCTTTCAACTTTTCCAGGGCTTCTTCACCATTTCCGGCTTCCAGTGTATTGAAAAGTTCGGCAAGTCCGCTACTTAAGTAATGGCGGATTTCATTATTATCTTCTACGATAAGAATCGTACCACGTTTCTTGTCACCGGTTTCGATCGTTTCGTTTTCTACCTTTTCCGTATCAATGAAATACATTTCTTTCGAGTTGGTAGAATAAACCTGGTCTTCCTCATTTTTAGCGTCATTAGAAGCTAATTCGGAAGGTTTGTAGATGTTTATATCCTGTGGCAGATAAACAGAGAAAGTACTGCCTTTGCCTTCTTCACTGTCTAACTCAATATGTCCGTGATGCAGTTCCACCAAACGCTGTACCAATGACAGCCCGATGCCGCTTCCTACGTGCTCACTCTCTATCTGATAGAAACGTTCGAATATTTTTCCCTGCTTGTTGATAGGAATGCCAATACCGGTATCACTAACTTGCAGCACCAGCCAGTTGTTTTCCTCTTTCAGCGTAACAGTAATGCTTTGCCCACTTTCTGTATATTTGAAGGCATTTGAAAGCAGGTTGTTAACGATCAGTTCCAGATAATTCGGATCGAAAAGTTCCTCTTTCTCTTCCAGCTCGGAGTGGAGAGTATAAGTAATCTTTTTGTGGCGTGCCAGTTTATCGTAGAACAAGAAATTATCCTGTATCAGTTGGTGCGCATTCTCTTTCTTTACTTTCAGCTCGAAAACCCCCAATTCGGCACGGCGATAATCCATCAATTGGTTGACAAGATGCAATAGACGATTGGCGTTGCGTTGGATATATTCCAGCTGGTTACGGGTCCAGCGATCACTAATCTTATTGATTATTTCTTGTAAAGGAGCTAAGATGAGAGTTAACGGCGTGCGAAGTTCATGCGAAATGTTGATGAAGAAACGCATCTTCATCTGATTGATTTCTTCTTGATGCTCCTTGTCCCTGCGTTCAAGTTCCAGTTCTGCTTCCATACTCTTACGCATCCAGAAGAAACGGAAGACGAAAGTGATAAAGCCAATAAAAGTGGCGAGGAAAATCATGATCGCCCACCAGGTCTTGTACCATATAGGGAGAACTATGATTTCCAACATCGTAGGTACGGTGTTCCATTTCCCGTCGCTATTGGCTGCTTTTACTAAAAAATGATAAGTGCCTTGTGGCAGGTTGGAGTAGGAGACAGTACGTTTGTCTGTCAGATAATACCACTCTTTGTCATATCCTTCCAATTTGTAAGCGAAAGTATTATGTTGTCCGGAAATATAATTGGATACTACAAATTCAATCGTGAAAGCAGTTTGCCATGATTTCAGGGTGATACTTTTTGTCTCATTGATATTCTTAGTCAGGATACCGGTTTCATCATCCGGACGAACTGTCTTGTTAAACAGTTGAAGTTTGGTGATAACTACCGGAGGCGTATAAGGGTTATCCAACAACAATTCCGGGCGGAAAGTAGTGATTCCGTTGATGCCTCCGAAATACATTTGACCGCTTGAAGTACGACAGAACGAAGAAGTATTAAACTGATTACTCTGTAACCCGTCAGATTCCGTAAAATTACGGAACTTCTCTGTCTCCGGATTGAAACAGGAAATGCCACGGTTGGTACTTACCCAAAGACGTCCGAAAGTATCTTCCAGAATACCATATACCACATTGTTGGGTAAACCGCTAGCCGTAGTATATCGTTTGATTTTCTTCTCTTTCTCATTAAAACAGTAGAATCCTTCACGCGTACCTACCCAAATGATACCGTTGGTTGCCTCGTAAATGCAATTGGTAAACGTCTTTGTTACAGATGATTCCGGAAGAATAGGCGCCTTTTCTATCTCGATTCCTTCCTGCTGAAAGACAGATATACCTTCCTCGCCCCCGATCCAAAGCCGTTTATGGGAATCTCTGAACAGGATTGTGATTCGTTGTGAAGTAAATGGAGTACCGTCCTTTTCCTTATCAATGGTGGTAAAACTCCTTTTTTCCGGGTTAAAACTAACCAAAGCACTTAATGTCCCCAATAAGAGATTCCCTCCTTTGTCAGGAAGAATAGCATATACATTCTCATTAACCAACTGGCTGTTCATCTGATTAAAACTTTCCATTTTTCCGCTGTTTCGATGGAGAACAGTCAGTCCGCCGGCATGTGTACCTATATATACAAGTGATTTTTGTTCATCTACATATACGGCTTTGATATTGTTGGAACCAATACCGATTTCCCGTTCGTCTTCCTGTAAGATATAGTGCGTAAACTGTTGTGTCTTTGTATTATATAGATTCAAACCACCATCATTTGTTCCTATCCATAAATTCTTATCCTTATCTTCCGTAATGCAGCTGACTACGTTATCGCTTAAAGAATTCTTATAGGGAATACGCTGGATATTCTTAAATCTGTTGCGGATAGGATGATAATAGTTCAATCCCCCGAAATAGGTCCCAAGCCACATGCCTCCTTGCGAATCCATAAAAATACTGCGAACCGAACGTTGTGACAAACTACCGTTTTCTACCGGACTGCTACTGTAGGAAACGAAAGAATCGCTTCCTTCATGATAAATGTTTAGATCATTGAACGTTCCTATCCATAAGCGATTTTGCGAATCCAGTGCTAGAGAGCGGATATAATTGGAACTGATACTTTTAGGATTGGAAGAAGAATGATGGTAAGCCTTGACCTCTTTCGTTTTTGGATTGAGCAGAAGCAGACCGGCTCCTTCGGTAGCTATCCATATACGGGTAGGAGATTGCTGCAAAATGGCCTGAATTTGTTTCGTTTCCGTTATCGGAGTAATCTTTTCCAGTTTCTTTTGAGGGATGGAATAGCTGTAAAGCCCGTCAGCCGGGGTGCCGATATAGATAATATCACCTTGTCTGTAAAAAGCTGAAGCTATAAGCTTGTGCATAGCGGCACTAAAAGAATCGTCTACAAACTTGGATTCTTTGATATCGAACATAGTCAGTCCTTCTTGTGTGCTTATAAGCAGTTGTTCCGGTGAGATCTCTGCAATACCGTTGATTTGCAGCTTCTTCCCCTTCTTTTCGTAGAAGAAATTTCTGAACTTATCCTTCTCCTCATCATAATATGACAAACCATCCCTCGTACCGATCCAGACACGTCCCTGACTGTCAGTCTTTACAATTCGCGAAATGTCATTAGCGATGCTGTTCGGATCTTCTTCATTATGCTGATAAACTGTAAATGAATACCCGTCATACTTGTTTACTCCATCATAGGTAGCGAACCACATATTACCTCTTTGGTCCTGATCGATAGAGAATACGGTGCTTTGTGACAATCCTTCGTTAATAGAAATATAAGAGAAGTTGATTTGCTCCGGAACTTCAGAAAAAACGCAATTAACCCCTATACATAGAAAGAGTAGACAGATTGTTGTTTTTTTAAGGCTGTTCATTATTAGTTCATAAGATTAATAATGGCATCAAAGATAGTGAAATATTTGATATAATGGATGAAAGGTATGGAAAATTGGAGTGTTTTATAGCTTTTGTATTGCTACTTTTTGTCTTCCAATTTTGATATATTTATATGTTGTTTGAGATTTCCATATTGTGCTTGATGTTTTAAATATTGGAGATTAAATATGTTAAATTTGAGGACTGATAGGAGTGTTTATGATGTCAAAACGGAACTCTCTTTTTGAGTATAATAATAGCTAAAGTGGCGAAAATGCTGATTGGTAGGTATTTATGTGTTAATGATTGGCTTTATTTTAAATTAGGTAAATTTATTAAAAAATATCTGTATTTGTATTGTTGTTTTGTGTATGAAATTTATATTTGCAATAGTATTTGAGAGTGTTCTATGTAATAATGAATTTAAGCGCCTAAAATCATTAGAATTATTGCTTGTTTTCTGCTCTTGAGAAACATCTTTCATGTGTTGATAATGTTTAATTAATATCCAAAACAGATGAAAAAATTGTTTTTGTTAATCTTCATCGCATTTGCATTTATCGGAATAAGTTTGGCACAGGTTACTGTTGATTCTGTCCGTATCTATTATAAACGGGGATATCGGGAGATAGACACACTTTATAAGGATAATCGTGTACAACTGTCTCGTTTCCTGCAAATGGTGCGCAAGGCGCATTCGGAAAATACCATCGAACAGTTGGTTATCAATTCTTATGCTTCCCCTGATGGAATGAATAAGTTTAACGAACGCCTGTCTGCCGCTCGTGCGGAGTGTGTGCGTGCCTATTTGCTCCGTCACACTGAGGTGCCCGAAAGTCTGATAAAGAAGAATGCCGCAGGCATTGCATGGACGCAGTTGCGCACGATGGTGGCAGAATCGGATATGCCTTATTGCGACGAAGTTTTGGACGTTATCGACCGTACGCCCGTGTGGGTGTATGATGCGCAGCACCGCATCATCGACGGACGTAAGAAGCGGCTGATGGACTTGCGTGGCGGCATACCTTATAAATATATGTATGAACACATGTTTCCTGAGTTGCGCAGCAGTATGGTAGTTTCGCTCTACCTGAAGACGCTCGACGGGCAGGAGATAGTAGCCGAAAATGTGGATGTCTCTTCGGTGGAAGAACTGAACGGGACTCTTACCGATTCTGCAACTGTGGTGAAGGAATCCTCTTTCTGCAAGGAGACGGAAGAGGAACAGTCTGTTCCGGTTGCAGCAAGAGGGGAGGAGACGGTGCAACGCCTGGCGTTGAAAACCAACCTGCTCTATGACGCCATTCTGATGCCTTCGCTCGAAGTGGAATACCGTTTCAATGACCGTTGGTCGGTGAACCTGGAAGGCGAGATGGCATGGTGGAAAAACGATGGGAAGCATAAGTACTATCAGTTGGCAACGGTCAGCCCCGAGGTTCGCTATTGGTTCAAGACGCGCAAGCCTTGGCATGGGCATTATGTAGGTGCCTTCGGCGGTTTCAGTTGGTACGACTTGGAGAACGGTCGCAAAGGCTATCAGGGCGAGGCACAGATGGCTGGCGTGAGCTATGGCTATATGTGGCCCATTGCCCGCCGGTTGTCTCTGGAAACGGGTGTTGGCGTGGGCTTCCTGCATACGCGTTATGAAGAATATTTGCCGCAAGACGGTCATTACGTCTATCAGCAGACGAAACAAACGAACTATTTTGGTCCGTTGAAACTGAAATTCGCATTTGTATGGAGATTATGGAACGAAAGCAAACAGAAGAAAGGAGGTGTGCGATGAACACCATCTACCGGATATTGTCAGGCATTGCGCTGCCGTGTTTCGTAGTATTGCTGTTGGGCGGATGCCGCAAGGATTTGTGTGACAATCACTACCGTGCCGCTAAGGTGGATACGGATTGGGAACAAGTATGGGAACGCGATTATGGAAGAGACTGGGAAAATAATTGGTCCGACGGACGGTGGGGATATTCCTACGGTGAATTTATTCCCGGCACTCCGGAAGGTATCAGTGTGCTGATATATGATGATGACAGTGAGAGCACCAAGACCTTCCTTCCGTCTTCGGGAGGTGAAGTGATTCTGAATGCGGAAAACAGTTCACTGTTGTTTTACAACAACGATACGCAATACATCATTTTCGACGATATGGCGAAAGCACCGCTGGCACGCGCCACTACTTCCACTCGTACGCGTGCTTCGCTCGGTGCTTTGCATGCCAACGAACGCACGGTCAATCCGCCCGATGTGCTTTATGTCGCCTTTACTCCCGGTTTGACGGGTATTGACCTTCACGAGAGCTACAGACTCGGCGTGAAGATGCAGCCGTTGGTTTATACTTACTTGGTACGTTTCAAGATAGAGAAGGGGCTAGAGTATGCCTCGTTGGCAAGAGGTGCATTGGCAGGTATGGCAGAAGCGGTGATGTTGCGCGACGGCTCTACACCGGACGAAACAGCCACCTTGCTTTTCGACTGCCGTTTGACCTCTTGGGGAGCGGAAGCACAAGTCCGCTCGTTCGGAGTGGCAGGCTTCCCCGACCGTTATTTTGGTAAGGCTACCGGAAGCAAGGCGAAGGAAGCGCAACGATACACCCTCAACCTCGAACTCCGCTTGCGTAACGGACGCATCAAGACGCTGCTGTTCGATGTCAGCGACCAGATGCTCGACCAGCCCCGTGGTGGCGTGATAGAGGTGGGTAACATCGAAATCGACGAGGATGATGCTTCCGTCGATTCGGGATTCGATGTGAATGTGGACGACTGGGGCGAGTATGAAGATATCGACTTGCCTATCACTCATTAATCTTAAATTGTATGAAAGAATTATAATTCACCATAGTATTCATTTAAAAATTACAGCAATGAAAAAGACTTTATTCATGCTTGCAGCAGCTTCGCTTGCGATGACCGCCTGCACAAACACAGAGGAAGTAGAACAGGGGTTCGCACGGACTTCCAAACAAATCGGTTTTGTGTCTCACGTGAATAAGAACACACGTGCACTGGGTAATGAAAGTTTTAAGCAGTTTAGTGTGTTTGGTTCGTACACAAAAGGAACGAGTACAATACCGGTTCAGATCTTTAATAAAACAATTGTAACCAAAGGAAATGAAGGTTGGAAATATACTGACGAAGCACGTTATTGGATTGATGGTGCAACCTATAAGTTCTATGCATATAGCAAAGAAAATGAAACGACAAATACAACACGTTTTGAAGGTGCTGAATTAACTTTAGATAACTATACCGTTGATGGTACAGAGGCAAATCAAAAAGATCTTGTATTTGCATCGGCTGTAAATATTTCAGGTAAGGAAAGCGGTAATGAAAAGGTACCATTCGATTTTAAGCATATTCTTTCTAAGATAGCTTTTAATTTTACAAGCAATTTTCCCGAAGATTACACCGTAACAGTAGATGATGTTCAGATTAGGAACATGAGAGATAAAGGTACTTTTACTGCTTCTACAGGAATGTGGAGTAATCAAACTCGCTCAAAAGAAGATGATGAAAATCCTGATAATATGCTCACTATTGATGTAGCTACTCCGGCAAATGCTCTTGCAAAAAATGAGAATATTGATACTGAATCTATTTATGTACTTCCTTTCGCTTATCAGTCACCCAATGTTCGTCTTTATTTCCGTTTAACAATAAAAAATAGACTTGGTGAAACAGTATCGCAGAAAGTTAATTTCGGTGCTTTTAAACCTACTTGGGATAAAGGAAAAGCATACAAATATAATGTAACACTTACTGGTGAGGAAGCTGGACTTGAAAAGATAGAATTCACTACTGATGAAAATATGAAGCTTGACGATTGGGAAACTGGTACTGATAATATAGAGTTTAACTTTGGTTCACAAGTAGAAACTCCAACTCCTGAAGCTTAAGTAAAACAGTCACATACATATAATCCTGATGAATTGAGGACTGAATGAACAACCAATAGACTATCCTCGGCTTGCCCAATGGAACTAAACGGGCAAGCCGTAGGATAGTCAAAACCTAACAAAGAAAAAAACAACGATAATCATGAACAATTTTCGTTTTCGCCATACGTTGACGCTCATGCTGGCAGCCGTTTCCTTTTGGGGATGTAGCGACACATTCGTATTCGGTGATGATGCCGAACTGTCACCCATGCATTTCAGCACCGCTTCTCTGACTTCCCGTGCTGTTACCACAAACGAATCTTTTCTACAAGCGGGAAATAAATTTAAGGTCTGGGGCAGCTATGACTCACGCACCAATACCGCCTTCAAGTCTACCAAAGTGTTTGACGGCGTTGATGTTACCCGTACATCGGAAGGTGCTTGGAGTTATGACGAACCTCGCTATTGGCTTCCCGGCTTCCGTTACGATTTCCGTGCCATCCATCCGGTTGCCATTGCGGATAAAGTGACGTACACCATTGGCGAAAGCGGCAACGACACCCCGACGTTCACCATTGACGATTATGATGTGCGTCAAGGTTATGACATCTTGTATGCCGCACCCGCTCCCATTAACGCCGTTAGCGGACCGATGTCTCCCGTTGTTTTAAACTTTAAACATATTCTCTCTCGTGTCGCCTTCGTAGGACGTTCCGACGAACAACATCTCGGTGAAGGACGACGAATCATCATTGATGCAGCCCGATTATACGGCATACGTACTGCCGGAACTTGGAACGGACAAACCTCTGACGATACCTCTCTCGGCTCGTGGACACCTACAGGAGAACTACTTGGCGAGACGTCCACTGTTTATTATGCCGCTTCGGTCGAACTACAGACCGACGGTACCAACCTTTTTACTGATGAGAGCGCACTGTTCTTCCTGCCGCAAAGCCTGAAGAATGCCGTGCTTGCCATCACCTATCATTACAATTACTCTGATACCGACCAACCGTTACAATTCAATGGTTCAGTTCGTCTTTCCGAACTTTCGGAAAAATGGGAATCCGGAAAAAGCTACCGATATCCCTTTACCATAAGTAACCACATCTTCTTTCAGCCCCCTACAGTAGAGGAATGGAAGCAAGCTCCTATCAATAGTCCGGACTTTAATGTCGATATTGACCGGGCAAACCCGTAAAAGTCTGAATATAAATTACAACACTATATAACTATGAATCTGCGTATCTACAAATATCTTGCATACTCCTTGCCGCTCCTTTTCCTGCACGCAGCCTGTTCGTCGGAAGACAATATCGGAGATGGAAGGGACGGATTTGGTAGCAACGACATTGTGTTTGCCGCTCCTGCCATAACGATGGATGTTCCTGCCACACGCGCTACCTTGATGAACTGTATTACTGAGAATACTGTCTTTGGCGTGCTGGGCTACTGTGTGCCTTACCAATTGAATTCGGAAACCAATCGCGACTGGCGCGGAGGAGCTTCCGAGTGGCTGACTAAAAAGAATCTGGTGAGTGCTGATGTGATGTATCGCGAACCTATCTTCTACGATGGTTCCAAATGCGTCTACAGTGCTGATGGAAGCAAATTCAATTCTCCCAAAGAATGGTATACTGCGCAAACCACTGGGGGAGTGGATAATACCGACCAGTTTCTTTACTCTTTTATTGCCTATCATCCCTACAGCCCCGGATTTGCCGTTGTTCCCGGCAATGGTTCTACACGCGGTATCCCTAAGTTGACATATACCATGCCTTATGCGGCCGGAAACGATGTCAATACCGAACTTGACTCTGAACAAGCCAAGGACGTCATGATAGCAGCTATCTTCGACCATGCTGCTACGCAAGGTGCCGTGCAGTTGGAGTTCAAACACTTGCTTACAGGGCTACGCCTGCAAATTAACAACTATAACCAGCCGGTGAACAACGAACCTAACACAAATGCCGTCACCATCCACTCGCTGTCAATAAATGGGCATTTTTATCGCGTAGGTGAGGTAGATTTTGCTCCAGCCGACCCGACTTTGGCTGTGACCGATGAAATGTACTCTGGAACATTTCATTTTATAAAGGAGACTGATACCGCTGATTTTACCGTCGCTCCTAACTCTGCTGCCATTGTGGGAGCCACTCCGGACAATTCGCAAGGTACCACGTTGCTGTTGCTGCCCAAATTGGATGCACAGGCGGGCGGTGCCACATCAGCAGTCCCGTATCTTGGTACTGATAAGAGCATTACTATTACTTATTCTTATTCCGGTCAACCGCAAAAGACAGCTCAAATCAAGAACTTTTCTTTGGGGCGTATACCGGAACAGGGAACGTGCTATACCATTAACCTGAACTTCATCGGCAACCAACTTCTGCTCATGTTCACCGCTGATGACATTGAATATTGGGAGAACGGTTCCGACAACGATATTATCATCAATTAACCGCAATTCAAAAAAACATCACGATTATGAAAGTATCTCCTATATCATTTCTTACTTTGTTGCTCTGTCTGATGGCGGGCATGGCATCGTGTGTGCAGGAAATCGACGATGTCTGTCCAGTATCTCCTGAAGAAGGGGTTACCTTGACGGCAATTTGCAACCGGATGTTGCCACAAACCATGCTGACCCGCGCGGGTGAACTGACTCCGAAAGATGCCGAAGAGAAAAAAATAAATACACTCCATCTTTTTTTCTTTGATACCGATGGCAATTTCCTTCAACCGCACAATAATAATACCACGGGTGCCTACTACCGGATAGAGGTAAAAGAAGGCCAACAAGCTTCACTGACCATTCCGGAAGATGCATTTGTAGACCAGGGGGCGCTGACGAATGTCCAAGTTTACGCGGTGGCGAATATCTATGGAAATAAGTTTCGTACCGAACAGTGGACACCGGAAGGCGATATTGTCTATGGTGACAAGAATGACCCCACTAAGAAAGTAACAATAACGAAACTTAGCAATTTGCAAAATTGGCTTTACCGGCCTGAACCACGCAAAGATATCAGCAAGTTGCCCGAACCGGGGATGCCGATGGTGGGGCATACTACAGGTGTGGACCTGAGCCGGCAGAACCAGACTATTCAAATCAAGATGCAGGCACTCATGGCACGTGTAGACATTATGGTGAAACTGGATGCCAACCAAACGAACCACGACCGTTCGTTGCCTTCTTTGCAGCTGGTGGAATATGGTGTACGTAATATGCCCTATTTCGTTCCTTTCACTCCGCCTGCGGTTGATGAAAGCGGAAAACCGACAGAAGTAACCGAAATCCCCGAAGTCCCGTCGGAAGAGGAGAATCCGTTCATTGCCCGTGAACGTACGGTGAAGTATGAAGGGCGTATCCTGCACGACCAGCAAACGGCAGAAACATTCAGTTACTATACGTACGAGAATGTGCAGATTCCTACTGGTGAACCGGCATATCCTGCGGGAGTCGATCCGGACGATGAGACAGTCACCCAACGTTGGAAGCGTACTATTGCCGACAAGAATGCTTCTGCTGTTGTGCTGAAAGGTACTTACACCACCCACCAAGGACTGACGTATACGGCCGACTTCAATATCTACATGGGTAACAATACTTACAATAACTTTGAGGTGCGCCGTAACCGTTGTTACAAGAACAACATCACCATTTGCGGTCTGGACTATGTGCGCAACAGTGACCCGAATGTCTATACGTTCGACGGACGTGTCAATGTCGTTACGGACAATCCGTTGTACCTCTCCATCGTGAACGAACGTAAACTTGATGCGCATTGGAACATTGTGCCTATGGATCTCTATTTCTTGCGTCGTGAATCGGGAATCACTGACCTTGAATCTTATGTGGATGTCAGCCTTGTCAATCCCAATACAGGAGAAGCGCCCGACTGGATCCGGATGGAGATGGTGGATTCGCTGACAATGCTCAGCGGTAAAAAAGAAGAAGGGTTCATTATAGGTGGAAACTTCGAAGCTGGAACAGGTGCCCGTGAGTATTTTTATACGAATCTTGTGACCGAAACCTTGAAAGATAATACGAAGTATAGAGTTAGCGGACCGGAGCATCGTTCGCGTTCACGTATTTATTTCTATGTGGATGAGAATGCATCAACGCACGACCGCTCGGCTACGGTGTATATTACTTATAATAATAAGGAAGGAGATAAGCGTGAACGTACGCTGGAGTTGGATCAGAGGGGATTGTTGCCTGTAACTGACGGTGCTGGTAATACGAGGTTTTATATTGAGTATTATGAAGAGTATATTGACCATCGTGATCCATTGGATAAGCATGAACAAGACAACACTTTTTACAAAGGTCTTCCGTGGGCACGTGAAGGAGCATGGCTTGCCACTAATGCAGTTATTGGTGAGTCAAATGCTGGTACATTAGTAGGACCGTGGACATGGAATGGAATTTCAGCAGGACCTTGTAATGTGTATTATAATGGATTGGAAATGACGCAATATATCTTCAATCAAAAAGCAAGTGATGTTGCACCAATGACAGAAATGAAGACATATCCGGAAAATATTCCGGCTTCTGCATTTCATTATTGTTATGCTAAAAATAAACTTTCAGCCGATAGAAGATATGAAAGTAAATGGTATTTGCCCGGTATTAGCGAAATAGAAGATGCTATCTCACAGTATTATAGTAGTTTTGAAGAATTTCAAGAGAATTATTATTGGTCTTCTGCTGCTGCCAAAAATCCCAATCGTAATACTTTTTTAGTTGGACGGGAAGTTGAAAGCGTTACTCATGCACGTGCTACGATGTATATTTCTTCCTATCGTAGCTATGCAGAAAGTGGTTCAAAAGGAGATGGAGATAATTATACAGCTGAAAAGCATGGTACACTGAATAGTGGGCGTGCTCCTAAAACTACTATATTCCGCATTCGTGCATGCCGTACCACAGAAGGCGTGCAACAATAATTGAATAGCGGTTTTGTGTTATTGGAACGCATTCAGAATGAACTGGAACAGCTTTTGGAGTGCTTTGTCGATTTAGTACGAATTCGTGAGCACATGAATGAACGGCTAAAACAACGAATCTTAAATGAAGGAATTTATGTTTGACAAAGAATTGGCGCTTGACAGTCTGCTGAATATTGAAGGGCGTTAGAGGTGATTATTGAACGGGCTGCTGTAGCCGCTACTTAATTTATCTACTAAACCGTACGGAAAGAAGGTGTGTCAAAAGACTCTTATAACTTTCATTGTAGGCACGGATTATACGAATTAACACGATTCTATTAAAATAAAAAACGTGAAATCCGTGTAATCCGTGCCTGAATATTTCTTCTATCACTTGGTTAAATCACCAACCTCGTCTAAATTCTTTTGAATATCTTCGTCATTCAATGTATAATTCACCAGATCACCGGCCAAATACTTATCATAAGAAGCCATATCGATCAGACCATGTCCCGAAAGATTGAACAGAATCACTTTCTCTTCTCCTGTCTCCTTACATTTGTTAGCTTCGCGGATAGCCGCTGCAATAGCGTGGCTGGATTCGGGAGCCGGAATAATACCTTCAGACTGCGCAAACAGGCAACCGGCTTCGAAAGATTCCAGTTGCTGTATATCTACCGCTTCCATCAGATTGTCTTTGAGCAACTGTGAAACGATTACACCTGCGCCGTGATAACGAAGTCCACCGGCATGGATATGAGCCGGAGCAAAATTGTGTCCCAAAGTAAACATCGGCAGCAACGGAGTATATCCGGCTTCATCACCGAAGTCATACTGGAACTTACCACGTGTCAGTTTCGGACAAGAAGCTGGTTCGGCAGCAACGAAACGAGTCTTTTTTCCTTCCTGTATCGTGTGGCGCATGAACGGGAATGAGATACCTCCGAAGTTGGAACCACCTCCGAAACAACCGATCACGATATCCGGATATTCGCCAGCCATTTCCATCTGTTTTTCAGCTTCCAGTCCGATAATAGTCTGGTGAAGAGTCACATGGCTAAGTACGGAACCGAGCGTATATTTACAGTTAGGAGTCATTTGTGCCAGTTCGATAGCTTCCGAAATAGCTGTTCCCAATGAACCCTGGTAATTGGGATGTTTAGTCAGAATATCTTTACCGGCACGGGTAGACATGGATGGAGAAGGAGTGACCTGTGCTCCGAAAGTCTGCATAATGCTGCGGCGGTATGGCTTTTGTTCATAACTGATCTTTACCTGATAAACGGCGGCTTCCAGACCGAAAACCTTGGCTGCATAAGAAAGAGCGGCTCCCCATTGTCCGGCACCGGTTTCAGTGGTAATGTTGGTCACTCCTTCTTCTTTGCAATAATAAGCTTGTGCCAATGCAGAGTTCAACTTATGCGAACCGATAGGGCTTACGCTTTCGTTCTTAAAATAGATATGAGCCGGAGTGCCGAGTGCTTTTTCCAAACCATAAGCACGGACCAGCGGAGTGCTGCGGTAGTACTTGTACATTTCACGCACTTCTTCCGGTATTTCGATCCATGCATCCGTCTGATTCAGCTCCTGATGACACAGCTCTTTTGCGAAAATCGGATATAAATCTTCTGCTTTCAGCGGTTGTTTGGTTCCCGGGTGCAACGGAGGCATAGGCTTGTTCACCATATCGGCCTGAATGTTGTACCAGTAATGTGGAATTTCTTCTTCCGGTAGGATATACCGTTTTCTTTTTTCACTCATAATATTGTAGTTTTTTAGTTTTCTGTTGCCAAAAGTAGTCAAATTTTTAATATTCAGAAAATTTTGTCAACAAAGAATCGTGTTTGATTGTTATTTTAATTAAGTTTGCACGACCCCGTTAAAAAAGATGATATGAAGATTTATCATAAGTTTTTATTGTATCAGAATAAACTGCTAAAACCCTATGTACGTATCTTGTTAGGGCTGGTAGAAGCACTCACCTATCTGGCTTCCTTATTATTGATTGTCGGAGTAGTATATGAACATGGCTTTCCCTTATCTATTGATGAAGTGGCGAATTTGCAGACATTGTATAAAACTGTCTGGATCATTTTTCTGATTGATGTAACTTTACATATCTCGCTGGAATACCGGAATACCAAAAAGCAATACCGGCGATTAGCCTGGATATTGAGCGGATTGTTATATCTCACTTTAGTACCCGTCATATTTCATCGTCCGGAAGAAGAAGGGGCCATTCTGCATATTTGGGAATTTCTGGATGGGAAGTTTTATCATCTCTTGTTATTGTTAGTCCTTTCTTTCCTCAATCTGTCCAATGGACTGGTGCGTCTATTGGGACGGCGTACCAATCCGTCTTTGATATTGGCAGTCAGTTTTATGGCTATTATTCTGATTGGAGCAGGTTTGTTGATGCTTCCGCGCTGTACGGTAAATGGCATCACTTGGGTAGACTCTTTGTTTACCGCTACCAGTGCCGTATGCGTTACAGGCTTGGTACCGGTAGATGTGTCCACTACATTCACCACTTCAGGGTTAGTTGTCATTATCCTGTTGATTCAGATTGGTGGATTGGGAGTGATGACATTAACCAGTTTCTTCGCCATGTTCTTTATGGGAAATACCTCCATCTACAATCAGCTCGTTGTGCGTGATATGGTTAGTTCCAATTCGTTAGGCTCTTTGCTGTCTACCTTATTATATATATTAGGTTTCACCTTAGTGATTGAAGGGATCGGCATGCTTTCGATTTGGTTTAGTATTCACGGTACGTTGGGAATGACCCTGGAAGGAGAGTTAGGTTTTGCTGCTTTCCATTCTATTTCAGCTTTTTGTAATGCAGGCTTTTCTACGCTTTCCGGCAATTTAGGAAATCCGATGGTGATGACCAATCACAATTGGCTGTTTATTTCCGTTTCTCTACTGATAATCTTTGGTGGTATCGGTTTTCCCATCCTTGTCAATTTCAAGGATATTGTATTGTATCACTTCCGTCGTTTCTGGAAATTGATCCGTACCCGCAAATTGGAACGGCATAAAATGCAACACCTCTACAACCTGAATACGAAAATCGTGTTAATCATGACCTTTCTGCTTTTATTAATCGGCACATTGGCTATCGCAGCTTTTGAGTGGAATGCTTCCTTTGCCGGTATGCCTGTGGCAGACAAATGGACTCAAGCTTTCTTTAATGCCACTTGTCCGCGAACAGCCGGTTTCAGCAGTGTCGACCTGGCATCATTGAGTGTGCAGACATTATTGGTTTATCTATTTCTGATGTGGGTTGGCGGTGGCTCACAGTCCACGGCAGGTGGTGTGAAAGTGAATGCTTTTGCGGTCGTAGTTCTGAATCTTGTGGCCGTATTGCGTGGCACTGAACGAGTAGAAGTGTTCGGTAGAGAATTGTCTTACGATTCAATCCGGCGTTCCAATGCAACAGTAGTCATGTCATTGGGAGTCTTATTTATTTTTATTTTTACATTGAGCATACTCGAACCGGGTGTTTCCATTATGGCATTGACTTTCGAATGTGTCTCTGCGCTTAGTACCGTGGGATCCAGTCTGAATCTGACCCCTCATTTGTGCGACGCAAGCAAACTATTGGTGTCTTTGTTGATGTTTATTGGCCGTGTGGGGTTAATAACATTGATGTTGGGCATCGTCAAACAGAAAAAGAATACAAAATACCGTTATCCGAGTGATAACATCATAATAAACTAAAGATATGAAGTATATTATTATTGGTTTAGGAAATTACGGCCATGTGTTGGCGGAAGAATTGTCCGCCTTGGGACACGAGATTATAGGTGCGGATATTAGCGAAAGTCGTGTAGACTCTATCAAAGATAAGGTTGCTACTGCTTTTGTCATTGATGCCACTGACGAACAGTCATTATCAGTATTGCCATTGAATAATGTGGATATAGTCATTGTAGCGATTGGAGAGAATTTTGGTGCGTCGATACGTGTCGTTGCTCTGTTGAAGCAGAAAAAGGTTCCCCGTATCTTTGCCCGTGCTATTGATGCCGTACATAAAGCGGTGCTTGAAGCTTTTGATCTGGAACGAATTCTGACTCCGGAAGAAGATGCTGCCCGTAGCTTGGTACAACTGCTTGACTTCGGTACTAACATGGAAGGATTCCGCATCGATCAGGATTATTATGTTGTGAAGTTCACGGTTCCGAAGAAATTTGTAGGATATTTTGTGAATGAGTTAAACTTGGATGAAGAGTTTCATTTAAAAATGATAGGATTGAAACGGGCGAATAAGATCACTAACTGTCTGGGTATTTCTCTGACCGAGCTTCATGTGAAGAATGAATTACCGGGAAATGAGAAAGTGGAAGAAGGAGACGAATTGGTTTGCTACGGTAGATACCGCGATTTTCAAACTTTTTGGAAAGCTATTTAGCTGGAGTAGTTATAATATAAGTGTGAAAATAGATTCTTATTAAGTACAAGTGAGCAACTTTTGTAGCTAGTCATATATAGCAACCTACGGCCCATATACATTGCAGCTTAAATCCGTATTTGCTCTAAAAGTATTCCTTCTTTCCTTCAAATGTAGGAAAAATGTCGGTTACACTTGTAAATATCCCGCTCTTTTTGTTCCTTTGCCATCCATTTATAAACAGAAAACTTACGTATGAGAAAACTAATTTATTTGCTTTTGTTGCCGTTGGCGGTGGCTGTGACTGCATGTGGCGGTAAAAAAGGATCTTCAGATAATCAGTCGATGCTGACAAGAATAGACAGTATAGATGCTCACGGATTGCAACGTATGCAGACGTCTAAGAGCGAAACTAACTTTAAGTTCAAAGGAAAAGATTATCATTCCCTCGTTTCACGTACTCCGGACGAAAGTCTGCCTCATGTGACAAACGAGATGGGAGATACTTACGTCGACAATAAAATAGTGCTGCACCTGACACGCGGTAATGAAACGATATTGAACAAGACATTTACCAAAAATGATTTTTCATCCGTAGTCGATGCAAAATTTCTCTCGAAATCTATATTGGAAGGAATTGTATACGACAAGACCACTCCGCAGGGCATTGTGTATGCCGCAAGTGTTTGTTATCCGCAGACAGATTTGTATATGCCGCTTTCTATAACGATCACTGCCGATGGAAAAATGAGTATACAGAAAGTAGATATGCTTGAAGAAGATTTGAACGATGAAGCACCCAATTAAGCTTTTAGGCGGGTGTTGACAGCAAAATTACACAAATGTGAAAACATTTGAGACAAACGAAAGGCAGCCGATGAGGTTGTCTTTCGTATTTTTGCACCGTCAACAAACTTAATACCGAATAGAATGAAGAAAAGCATTTTTATTATTTGCGTGCTGGCATCAGGATGCATGGCGATGGCTGAACAAGTCGAGAAAACCGGTCCGGCTATAGAAACACAGACTTTGGTGCCACTGACTGAGCGTGTAAATGTACAGGCAGATTCGGCATGTGTCAATCAGATTATAGATGGTTGCTGGGTAGCAGTCGGAGCTAAAAAAAAGCATGCCATTCAACGTGATTTCAACCTTATGTTCAACGGAAAGCCTTCTTATCGTTTTGAACTGAAAGAAGATGATAACACATTATCCGGATATGCAGCGGGGGAAACAAAAGGGCGTGCGGAATTTTCTTATTGTTATGCAACTTCCGATGATTTCAAAGGCAAACCAGCCGATACATATAAGAAAGCACAAATAATGAAAACTGTATATCATCATGGAAAAGGTATTTGTCCGCAAGGTGCTTCCCGCGATTATGAGTTTTCGGTATATATCCCTTCTACATTAGGCAGTGATGTCTCCACCATTTTTGCTCAATGGCATGGAATGCCGGATCGTACTTTGGTACAGACTCCACAGGGTGAAGTGAAGAAACTGACAGCTGATGAGTTCATGGAGCTGGACAAGACTACTATTTTTAAGAAAAACATGGGATACGAAAAGAAACCCAAGCTGGACAAGCAAGGTAATCCGGTGAAAGACAAACAAGGCAATCCTGTTTATCAGGCCGGAAAGGCCAACGGATGGCTGGTGGAACAAGGTGGCTATCCTCCATTGGCATTCGGATTTTCCGGTGGATGGTTCTATATCAAAGCAAACTCCGACCGTAAATGGCTGACAGATAAAGACGACCGTTGCAACGCAAATCCGGAAAAGACACCGGTTATGAAACCTGTGACATCTACATATAAAGCATCGACCATTGCTTACAAAATGCCTTTCGCCGATTTTCCGAAAGATTGTTGGATTACATTCCGTATTCATATCGATTGGACAGTTTATGGCAAAGAGGCGGAAACAATTGTGAAGCCGGGTATGCTCGATGTACAGATGGACTATCAGGAAAAAGGGAAAAAGGTTAATAAACACATTGTAGACAATGAGAAAATCATGATTGGACGTAACGACGATGATGGTTATTACTTTAAGTTCGGTATCTATCGCGTAGGTAATAGCACGAAGCCGGTATGTTACAATCTGGCAAACTATTCAGAGAGGTAATTAGTCAGAAGGTAGAAAGAGAGTGATATCCGGATGTCCGTTTAGTGAGCATCCGGATATTTTTTTATTCTGTCCGTTGCGGGCATATTCTAACCGGCCTGTCTCTTCATCGCCTGTTTGTCAGCGCGGCAATGATATACTTCCCCGGTGCGCCGATCTTGCTCCAGCTGGTACTGGAAAACAGCCTCCATACCTGCGTGCCTTTTCTTCCATAATCCGAGAGCCGTAGAATCGTCTGCTTCTCCTCCGGACTAGTCACTTTGTAGCGGTCCAGACTTTCAATCAGCCCGTTGATATTATGAGTAGCCTGATTGTATGCATACCCCGGAATTTCAAACGAAGCATCGCGTTTATCTTCTTCTTCAGAATATAGTTTAGTTTGGTTTAGTTTAGTTTGTCGAAAAATGTCATCATTTTCCGAACTCACCTTCACTTGAGTCGGCAAAATGTCTACATTTTCTTTGTTCAACTCGCCTTTTTGTCTACCATTTTTTTCTTTGGGCGCTAATAAATAGGGTAATTGGGAGTAATCAATTTTTCTCCGTACCGTAGCTTCCATCCAAACTTTCTGAATCTGTTCCGAAGTCAATACTCCGTATTGGTCGTACGTCTCTTTATGGAAAAATCTCTTTTCCAGCAGTAGTTCCACAATCTTTTCCACCATCTCCTCTTTAATGCCTTCTCCTATTTTGCGTGCAAAAATCAGATTTTGTTCTTTTCCCCAAGAGATATAGTATCCTTCTTTGTAGATTTTACAAAGCAATCTCAAAACGATATAAGAAGCTAACACTCCAAATTTGGCTTCTAACAATTCCATGACTTCTTCTTCGAAAAAGTTTGCAGATGTAGGGAAATAGGGTATCCCTTTATTAATCATACTCATCGTTCAAATTCTTTTATTAACGTTACACAATCGCTTTCCATTCGAGCAGGTTCCCGATCATAAATCTTCTCCATGCATGCTGTTCCGTACTCCAGTAGACAATCGATTCTTGCCTTGCCGTGTTTTTATACTCCCGATGAAAGAATTTTTCGTATCCTACCAATGTGCCTTTTTCCATGCAGAAGGTACCATCCTGTTTATAAAAAGCGATCATGGCATTTCCATATTGCATGCGCTCTATCAGCTCTATACACCTTTGCGCAATTCTTTCCGCACATTTTTCCGAAAATCCTTTTTCAGATACGATACGTCTTTTCCATACTAACTTGCAAGAAACAATCTTGCTTCTGTTGATTTTTCTTTTCATTGAAAAAATAATTAAAATTAAAAATACATGTTTAGTGAAGTGAGAATACTCCCTTAAAGATAGTGACGCTATGTTGTCAGTATAGTGACGCTATCCTCCTCTTATAGTGACGCCATCCCGACAGGATAGCGTCACCATTTTTCCTGGATATGATTCTCTGTTTCTAGCCGGTTAAAAACGGCGTCAAAAGTATAGCTTGCATTTCATCCGCACAATTATTTTTGTCAATACTTGTTTCTGGCCTTTTCTTTGGCCTGTCTTTCTTCCTCTTCCAGCTGCTCTCTTCTGGCTCTTCTAATGACGCATAATTCAGTCTCTATGCTGCTGACTTCCATAAGTTTATACCCACCATGTTTGTGTATGTATAAAATTTCTTTCTCATGGATATGCTCCGCCAGATCCTTGAGCTTTTTGGAGTAGTGGATATGAGCTTCCCCTTCTTCAAACTTCTGCAGATAGACCGTGAGTAAAGCGGTTGCATCTCCGGTGAGCCCGCCTCTTTCTTCCAGTTCATCTTTGCTAATGATTTCCACTCTCTGATGTCCTCTTCCATTCTTTTTCGGGTTTTGAACATTGTTCTTTACTTGTGTTTTAGATTCTCCGTGATTTGTCTTTTTGTTAGCCATGATTTGCTAATTTTTTAAGAGGTTAATAAAACTAAAAAATAATATCGCATTTGTCAAGTGTGCTCCAGGTCTGCCAAAAGATTTGTTCTTTTGTCGCTTGCCAAATGGTATAATATATAAAATAACTAGTGATGCAAATGATGAACAGAAATGGATTTAGCCGGTGTGCGGAATTCTACATCGGTCGTTTGCGGAAGGAGGGGAGACATTCTACTGCGCATGTCTACAAGAACGCGCTCTTCTCTTTCAGCAAATATTGCGGCACGTCTAACGTGTCGTTCAGACAGGTCACCCGTGAGCGTTTACGGCGTTATGGTCAGTATCTTTATGAGTGTGGCTTGAAGCCCAATACGATTTCTACGTATATGCGTATGCTTCGTAGTATCTATAACCGTGGAGTGGAAGCGGGCAGTGCGCCTTATGTTCCGCGACTGTTTCATGATGTCTATACAGGTGTGGATGTCCGCCAGAAAAAGGCTCTGCCTGCTACGGAATTGCATAAGCTTCTGTATGAGGATCCTAAATCGGAACGTTTACGCCGTACGCAGGCTATTGCCGCCCTGATGTTCCAATTTTGTGGAATGTCGTTTGCGGATTTAGCCCACCTGGAGAAATCGGCACTCGATCAGAACGTGTTGCGATACAACCGTATCAAGACCAAAACCCCGATGAGCGTGGAAGTGTTGAATACTGCAAAGGAAATGATTAACCAGCTCCGTAGCAAGGAAGATTCTCATCCTGACTGTCCGGATTATCTGTTTGATATTCTTCGTGGGGATAAAAAACGGACGGATGAAGGAGGTTATCGGGAATATCAGTCCGCTCTCCGTCGATTTAATAATTCTCTGAAGGACTTGGCAAGAGCTTTGCATTTGCAATCTCCCGTCACTTCCTATACGCTTCGTCATTCTTGGGCAACGACTGCGAAGTATCGGGGAGTCTCCATTGAAATGATTAGTGAATCATTGGGGCACAAATCTATAAAAACGACACAAATCTACTTGAAAGGCTTTGGACTAAAAGAACGTACGGAGGTAAATAAAGGGAATTTATCTTACGTTAGAAACTGCTGTGTAGGTAGTGTGGAAACAGTAAAATGTTAATAATCAGAATTAAACTATGTGTGTTACTTCTTAGGTAACGGAATTAAATTTGACGCAAAGATAGACAAAAACACGAATAGAAAGCAAATATTCCTCCACTTTTTTTCGTTTTATCTGAAACATAGAGCAAAAAACTATCCGAACATGAAATAACCTTGTTTCCATGCTCTATACTTTTTATTGCCTAATCTCTAGATTTTTCCCGTTGAGTATTAGGCCTTTCCACATTCTACGCCTTTGTCATGTGCGTGATTTCTATTTTCATCATAATGTACGTTTCGTGTATGTGTTATCCGTTACCTAAGAAGTAACGGAATCACATGGGGTAAAAAAATATGATTTTAACGAAACCAAAATCAGTAAATG